>JAQUZJ010000032.1 GCA_028691375.1 Candidatus Altimarinota bacterium
ATTTTGAGGTGGTTTTTTTATTGATTTAGATTTTGACATACCAAATGAATAACTATAATTCTAGTATTATTAATTAAGTAGGTGATATTATGATGAAAGACTATGAATTTATTAGAAAGGAAGAACAAATAAAAAAAGTTTTTTTGGATGAAGGTATGATTGATGTCCCTATTTCAAGAATTGATTGTAATTACTTTGGAGATGAAGTTATTATAGAATTTTGTGAAGAGGGTAAAATTGTATTTACAGGTTGTTATTATGTAGAAATGAATCATGATAAGAATTTTATTAAGAAGGAACCTGTAAGTGATTTAAAGGAACATCAATTAGGTTATTGGCCACAATTCTGCGATTTTTCCTTAGTAAAATGTACAAAAAATCATAAGGGTCTAGAATTAGAACTTTTTCTATGTGATTTAAATATTATTCCTCTGTATTTAAAAATAATGTGTAGAGGAATAACTATCAATGACTCATATAAATTTGAGTTATAAACTTAAACATTAATGTCATAAAGAGCACTAAAATCAAAACAAAACTTAAAGTTTTAGTGTGAAATCTTGTATAATCCTTTCAAGGATTTACTGATAAGACATTATATGTTAACCACCTCAAATTGAGGTGGTTTTTTTATTCACTCTTTTTAGAAAAGTTTTATACCAAATTAATTTAATTCTAGTTTGATTTTTTAATAGAATTATACTTAATAGTACTACGTTATTAGTACTTTTATTTTTTAATTTTGAATTTATGTCAAATTGTAAGAAAACTTAAAGAATCAAATACAGTAGTTATTCTACTAATTGATCAGGCATGATTCCACTCATTAAAATCACTTACCATACCAGAAAATATCTTACTTTTTCCTTTGCCTCCATATTCGCCACAACTTCAACCAGTAGAATGTGCGTGGCCATTATTACATGAGCCCATAGCAAATAGAAGTTTTGATAATATGAATCATCTAGAAGATACAATTATTACTAGATCTAATTATTTAATGTCTAATCCTGAAATACTTAAATGAGCAGTTTGATTTGATTTGTCAGATTACTAAATAACTAGAATTAAGTTAATTTGGTATAAGTTATAAATATTATTTTGATGAAAAAGTGAATGTTACTTTTACATCTTACGACATTTTAACTTTTAAAATGACATATGTTTTTACCTTATTGTATTTTTGTAAAAAATAAGTATAAATACAAATACTAATATTAATTTTTAATTAAAAATTTAATTGTTTTTCTTGGTAAATAAGTTGTTTTTCTTGATAAATAAGCAAAAACACTTATAAAAAATAAAATAAAAATAGAAAGTTTTTGTACAAAATTTTTTAACAATAATTATTTATTTATGAAAAATATAAAATGCGGGTTTAAAAAGATTTTAACAATAATTGTTATTTTCTTGCTTTCGCTAGAAAGCGAATATGCTACAGCATCTGTGCTTTTTGAAAAAGTAGATTTGATAAAAACATGAATGAGTACAACTCCACTTTCGGAACAAAAAATCAACAAACTCAACACTTATCTTTTTCAAAATAGAGATGTATGATCAACTTCTACATTAATTGAAGCTGATTCTTCTAATATTCTAGAATTAAATTCAGTCTTTAAAACAAGTTATAGTTTGTCCAACACTTGAGCAAAAAATTATGATTTTAAATATTGAAAAGCTCTTTATGATGGTAACATTGCAATTGTAGATTTGGCTACAACTTCAAGTGGAAGATATACTTATGAAGCTCCTTATTATTGCGATCTACTTATTTCCTCGCTCGCTAAATTTGTAAAAATCGGTAATAACATTTGTTTACCAAGTTATGCCGACTTTTTGAATAGTTATAACGCAAACCCAGCTAGAACTTATGTAAATGTGATTAAGACAAATGAAATTAAAAATGCTGATTTAAGTAAGTATTCTGTGGTTATTTTTCCCGATATTATTCTCGGAAAACATCCAGAAATTCTTGATGAAATAAGCGGTTCTTGAATTACAAATATTAAGAATTTTGCAAGCAATTGATGAACTATTTATTTTTCTTCAAAAAGTCTAATTTTAGCTGATAAAATGGAACTTACAAATAAATTAGTTGATGAAAATTTGCTTATAAAACATCATTTGAATCAATGAAAACTTAAATTAAATTCGTGAAGTGATTTTAATTCACAAATTCTCAATTTTTGATTTTATGAATGAAAAAATTATCAAGCAAAAACTTGAAGTGGTTTTTACGAATATTTGCTTGGATCTTATTACGTGAATGCCTTTAATGATCCATCGATAGTTCCTGTGAGATATTTTGATATAGAGAATGATTCAAATTATTATTTTCAAGATATTACAACTTGAGAAGATGCTGAGCTTGATGCTACCGATGATGTTTCTGGTTTTTATAAACCTTATGGAAAAGGTTATGTACTTTATAATTGATGAAATAGTCTTTTTTCTCCGCAAAACAGTCCACAAAAATTGACCATAAATCATACTTTGAATAATATTCTTTTCTCATTTTTAAGAGATGTTTATACAACGGCAAAAGTTACTCAAAAATCAAATCCAGATCTTGCTGATAATCTAGTTCCAGCCCTTGAAAAGGAAATAGTTTTTGAATATTCTTTTGAATGAACAAATGTTTTTAATCAAAAAGTAACTAATCTTAAAAACGTAATTACTTTCTCAACTTGATGATTAATACTTGATTCTTCACTCAATTCTGAATGTAGTTTATCTGGAACAAATGTGATTGTTTGTACAAAAAGTACTCTAAATTCTAGTGAAAAATGGAATCTATGATTTAAATTAAAGGTTACAGAACCAACTTTTACACAAGCTGGAAGTAAAATTGAGGTCACAAATACGAAATTTAGTTATACAAATTCAAATTGAATAGATATTTCCCAAAATATTTGAAAACAGACAATTGATGCTGTCCAATCAGCAAATATTAGATCCTCTCTCAATCTTGATCCGTACGGATATTATCCCCTACCCTGAGCTTGAGTTTACATAGACCAAGTTGTAAATGCTGAAAATAAATGACCAACAGAAAGCGTAGCAACAGAATATACTTCAATTGTTCCACTTATTTCACCGATTTTTGAAGAAAGTGATCAGGCAAGATTAATTTCAAAATTGGTTTTTGCGAAAGATTACCATAACAGTCTTTATAATCAAAATACAAAGACAAATTATTATCCATTCAAAAATACTTGAGATTGTGCAATAATTGATTTGATTTTACCAAACAGATGTAAAGATTATGTGATTCCAAAAATATTGCCACAAGGCTATGTTTATGTAGATAATTATGATGAACCAGTTTATAGAGAATGATCTGATGATATAGATGCTGCGAGTCAGATTAATTCAAATTTTGCAAACGCAGATTTGGGAGGAAATATACTAAAACAATCTTTTTTGCCTGATGCTGACAGATTATTTATGCATGCAAAAGCTAGAAGAATGGTTCGGCAATATCCGACAAAAAGAGAATTACTTTTTGCTAGACAAGATATTTATTTTTATGAAAATCCTGCTTTCCCTTTGCCAAACTGAATTACTTCAAAGAATCAATTTATCACAATGGACAAATATTCATTAGGTTGCAATAAAATTAATGGTTCTTATGGTTATCCAAACTGAGTAATTGCAAACAAATATTGAAATGACCTTGTTTGTAACAAATTAAATTGGGTAAATCAAAAAGTAGATCGGGACAATTTGCCAGAATGAATCGAAAAAATTGACTATCTTTATCCAGTTGATCCAAAAAATAATATTTCAAATTTTAGTGACATTGAGTGATTTGATACTCAAGGTAATTATGTCTGACAATTAGATGAAAATACTTTAACAAAAAGTGAAACTTATCCTTTTAAATTTATAAGGTGATCTTATGCAAGTTTTGACTTACCAGCTAGAAGCACACCAAAATGATGAATTATAGATTTTGATTTACCAAACTGAATCAATCCTTCAAAAGTTTATGTTTTGGCTGATCATATTGCCATTACAAAAATAGAAAGAAACTGACAAAATGTAAAAATCTATTTTTACAGATGAAAAATGCCAAACGAACAAAGTTTAAAATCTGTCGTTTGAATAGCTTTAGAATGAATAAATGAAGATATTTCTTGAATAAATTTCAATGTGAATTCTTTAAAATATGATCTTACTTCAGAAGATATTAATAAATATGTTTTTGAACAAACAATTCAATCTGGTTTTTCAAAATATCTTTTCCTCAAAATGCCAGCTGTAAAAATGAAATTTGAACTTCCAAGAAGAAAAAGAATTGCGGAAATTCAACTGGGTGTTTTTAATCTTACTCAAGGACAAACTGATGCTTTGTTTACTAGACCAGAATACTACAATAAATCTTTGGTTTTCAAAAAAAATACAGAACAAGAGTTAAATACTTTGATGACGCAAGCCTGATTGAATAATACTCAAAAAAGTTGAATGCTTGAATTATTTAGAAGTACAGATACAGAAAGTTATCTTAGAAAACGGGAAAATATGGAACCACTTGTAAGATTTTGAACTTATATTCAGGAACTTGCTTTCCATAGGACAATCTGGTGAATAGCTGAAGATCATCCAATAAATGATCCATGAATTATGGCAGATCAAGCAATGTTTTGAAATATTTGAGTAGTTTGAATTAATCCAATTCCATTCCGTGAATATCTGACAACAGGAAAATTTCAAACAATTCCAATGGCTGAAGAAAATTCAAGAATTGATTACAAAGATATTTTTGGAAGACAATTTAGTTCGCCTATTAGAAGTGTGTTACCGGAAGCTGTACCACTTCCACCACCAGTTCGTGATTTTATGATGAATACAACTTATGAATTGTACGATAAAAATTGAAATCAAAAAGATAGTTGGGACAATGAAACTGAGCTTGAATTGAGACAAAATGTAAAACTTTACAATAATTATCCAAAGTTTTTTGATCCGACTTTATGTGTAGATAATAAATGAAATACCACTTATTATGGACAGTGTTATAATTGAAGCGGAAGTAATACTGTAGATTACAACTGACAAACAAGCTATGTTTTGCGTGATAAAAATCTAGATAACATCGATCTATATTGGATAAATAACGCCAAATTATTTGCTTCCAAAAATGAATACACGCTTTTTATGTCTTGATTGACTGATTTACTTACAGCTTCTGGACTCACTGATTATTCAGTTCCAACTTTGAATAGAGCTGTAAATGGTAAATGAAATATTACTTTGGCTGAATGAGAAAAAATTGATGACAAAGCTCATAATTATTCTCCAGAAGTTGAAAAATTCTATCCAGAAAATTATATATGAAATAGTATGTGGAATCTGACACATTTTGATTATGATGATAGTGTATATTCAAAATGATATCCATATCATATGGACAATCAAATTCCAAATCCAAGTGCTTCTGAATTTTGGAATCCTGCAGATAAATTACCGCATAATATAATCGCTCTACCAATATTTAGATGAGTTGGTTATAAAATGAAATATTTCAGTCAAGAACCTTCTTACTTGACTTATGAAGCCAATAATAATGGAAAAATTGAACACAATGTAACACCTTATACTTCTTGGAAATATACAAATAGAACCTGATGGTGGTCAGAAAATCTTCAAAATAAAGATGAAACTTTGCTTGCTGGACAGGATAAAGTCAACAATATTCCTTATGAATACAATCTCAATTGAGAATATTTAAAAAATGATTTGATTGATTCTTCAGATTTTACAAAAACAACTACAAATAATATTTATTCTTGTTTGTTTAATCCTTGATTGTTGAATGATAATCCAAATAAATTTGTATATAAAGCCAATGTAGTTCTCAATAATGTAATTCCTATAATTCCTTGGATTCAGAAAGAAAATGAATTCGCAAATTGTATTACTTCTTACAATTGTACTTGAAACAAGACTTATGATAATAGCAATCTTAATAAAATAAATAATATAGTAGAAACAGAAGATGCTTACTGGTTGTATTTTGCTTCAAATTTAAGATGACAAGCAAAAGAAGCTTTTAATGTGGTTAATAGACTTACGCCTTATCCTGGTGTAACTTACGAGTGAGATACAAAAATCGTAGAATGATGAAGATTTGTTTATTGGAATCCTGCTTTTGGACCAAATGCTTTTCAAATTGTGGATAATAATGTTGCTGTAATCAAATCTGTAAGTTCTGATATTACAGTAGACAAAGAACTTTTGCCATATAATCTCAAAAATTACAAAACTGACGCTTATCTTCTTTATACAGTAAAAGATCCTTGAGAAATAGTTTTGGATTCAAATGGAAAAGAAACACCAAGAAAATGGAAAGATGAAGTTTATATTGATTCAAGATGATGATGAAATTTTTCTTCGTCAGTTTATGTTGGTTCTTCTTACAATTGAGCTTCTACAAAATCAATGCTTGATCCATGAGATAAAACTCTTGTAAGAATAGATCTTTATAATAATAGTTGATATGATTGGGATTTGCTTTGAAGCGGAACAATAGCAAATGACAACTGACAATTTGTGACTTATATAAATGGCTGAATTGATTTTCATATTGAATGAAAAGCTTATTTGAATGCGATGGATATAACAAATAAGGTTGCAAGAAATGTTCTTCATCCAGATAAAATTAATTTTTTGAATTTTGAAATTCCTGAGGAAATTAAAAATTATGTGACTCTAGTGCCATCTGATGCAAATATTATGACTCCAGGGACATTCTTTGATTTTGATTTTGTGAATGTAACAACAATTAGAGACTGATTCAAATGATCATATTTTGTGGATTTACAAGTAAGCCCAGACATTCCAGAAAATCTCAGAGCCAAAGTTTATGATATAAAAGTAAACCTTGTTCCTGAATATTTTAACCATTTACCTTGAATTCAAGGTAAAGATCCAGTTCATTGGCCAAATATTCTCAAAGTGCCAGACTTGAAATTTGCCGTTGCTGATGCTGAAAATAATGCTTATTATATCAATGGACAATCATCAAATGTGAATCTTGATGTAAATTACAATTCCTGATTTACTTTTGATAAAGCCTATGAAATAACTGAAGATTGATTGACACAACTTAGACTTTCAGCTTGAGACTGAACGAAAAAACACCAAAGACTCAGAGAAACTTTTGAAAATCTGACAAATTCTTGATTTGCAATAAGAGAATTTGAGGCTTTAGAAGCTCAAAATTGAGATTTTAAAAAGGTAAATATTAATTTTACACAGGCTTGAATTGACAAATTTCCGTATGTAAATTCTGGTGGAACAATAATTCCAAAAACTTATGTTTTAGTTCATCTTACAAAAGATTCTTTGCCAGACTGAGAACATTTGATTGAAAACAGTTCAAAAATAAACTTCAATAATGATTGAAATGTGGCAAAATCAAAAGAAAATACAACACAATTAAAATGATATGCACAATGACCTAGACTTGATATATCCTACAATTCTGCTTTGGTCGGACAATGAAAATGAGATAATCTAGAAATTCAAAAACTAGTGGAATGAGACAATACAGTCGAAGTAAAATTATTTTTGAAAAATACTTGAACAGATGTTGCATTTGATCCAACTCTAAAAGTAAATGTTGAGCCATGAGTAACTATTAATTCAGATTATACAACTTGAGCCCTAATTAATTGAAATGAAATTACAATAAAAAATTTCTACTCTCTTTCGGGAGCTCTCACTGAATGAGAAGCAATTTGACCATGAATAATGAATTATTTTCCAATATATTTGACATATTCTTGAAGTTACAGTGAAACTCCAATAAACCTAGTAAATAGTGCTTCGTATGAATTTACACCTTACGATCCTATCTTACCAGCAATGACTTGAAGCTATTCGACTTGATTTTATCTTGATTTTGTAAAAACAGATGTATCTTTTGAAAAATGAACTTTGGATAATATGGTGTTTTCATTTTCCTGAAATACAGTTTGAGTTTATTGGGATCTGGTAGAATGATCTAATAATTTAGTCACAAAAGAAACAAATTCATGAAGTGAATTACTCGCAAAAACTCTTGAGTTTGACCCAACAATTGACCATAATTTGACTGCAACTTCTTATGTAAAAACCAAAAATGGAAATTTTAAGAAAATATCTGATTTTGATTTATTTGTGCCAAAAGAAAATCCATCAATTTTATTATGATCAAAAAGTATTTCAAATTGAAAAAATGTTGCGCTTACTTTAAATACCAACAAACTTGGTAAATACAACTGAACCTTTGAGGTTGTAAGTTCACAATGAGAATATTTTACCTGAATTCTTGAAACTTCCAATTCTTGAAAAATGAATTTTAGTATTTTGAATGTAGATGTGTCAACTTGAACAACAATTCAAACTAAACTTTATGATTCTTGAACTTATCTTACTTGAACTACTATTTCTATAGCTGGAGAATGAAATAAAATATATAATCTACAATCCACAAGAATTTGAGATAAAAATATAAAAATTTCTTTTTCTACAAACAAAGTCCTTAACAATTGTTACAAAATAAAAAGAGATTTGCAATATATAGATGAAGCTTGTCAGACAATATCATGAGTAAATAATGAATTTACAGATTTATGAGTTGATGCATTAAAAGATCATATTTATACAATTGAAATTTATGATAATAGAAGCGATATATTTTTGTTAGATTCTAATTTGGTTTATTCTTCACCTGTCGTTACTTCAACTTCCATTCCTCTAAAGGTTTTGGAATGAGAAGAATCCAGTGAAGATATAAATTTTTCAAAAGTAAAAGATCTTGTTTATACATTTATGGTTGATGGAACTCTTGTTAGATATGTTGTAAAATTAAAGACAAATTGAAATAGTTTTAAACAAACTTCTGAAGACTGACTTATAGAAATTAATTTTTGAACCTGACAAACTCTCTATGCATGAAAAGATTGGGATAAAGTTTTGAAAAAACCTGAATTTTTGACTTGAAGTTCTTATTCTGATAATAATTATGATGTTACCAAAGTTGTAGAATTGTGAGACATTACAGTACCATTTGTATTTGATAAGTTCAATTTAATTACCATAAAAAATGTTTGGAAAAAACCAGATGTAGTAAGAACGCAACATGATTGAGCAGTTTATGATTTGTATGAATGTACAGATCCTAGTAATATTACAGAAGCTTGTTGGCAATATGATGTAAATAAAGTTAATATTTTTACAAAAAAATTCAGTAAATTCATGGTATTAAATAGAAAAACTACCACAAGTAGTATTTGATGATGGAATCCTGGAGGTTCAAGCAGTTTATTTATGAAAGACGTTTGCCCAAATTGAGATAATTCTTTAAACTATTATGATGGAACTTGCGAATGAACACCTTCAAATAACGATTTACTCAACAATAATGTTATCAATGCCAAAAACCCTTCTGTTAATTTGAATAATGCTAATAAATTAAGTTTTACTGATAAATTATTGGAATGAGTTAGTCTTGAAAAGGGCTATAAATTCAATACCTATACACAAAAAGAATTAAAAAAGGTTATTAATAAAACAAGTCTTATAATTCTTTTAAAAATTAATTGAGATAATAAAAAGATTATAAAATATTATGTTAAATTAGTTGATTATTTTGAGTCCAAAGCTGAAAATACTTTTAATCAAAAAGAAAAGAAAATATTTGAATATCTAGCTTTAGAATTTAAAAAGAAGATTTTAAAAAGAAGTAAGATGAACTAGAAAATTGTATTTCACTAAAATATTCTCTCAGATTAAAATCTGAGAGAATATTTTAGTTTTATTTAAAATTAAGGATGATTTGAAAAAAATATTATTTTCTACTTTTAATCCTAAAATTACCCATCTTGTTCACTAAAATTATACAAAATATGAATACAAAGCCATTAGTTCGAATTTTTTTGACAAGTTTTTCACATTTATGATTTTTTGGCTTTTTTAAAACAAAATTCGTTATAAATATAGTTCCAAAAAACATATATTTCATATGTGTCAATAGTTAGATATTAGGTATTTATACTTTTTTCGATTATTATATACTTACAAAAAACAAAAGTTCTTTAAAATGCTCTGCGATACAGGTTAAGGAAAAAGATCCATCCTTACACCTAAAAAACTACAAAAATAAACAAAAATAAAATATCAAGGAGAGGATTGGCAAATTGATTTTAAAAAACTTTGAAGTCAGCTTACTAATCTTCTCCCCACCAATAAAAATAAAACAGAGGGCGGGAGAACATACCTCTTAAAACTTCATTTCCAAAGCAGAGCTCCTTCGATTTATCGAAGTTTAGTCCTTTGGGTCAGGGACAAGTGTATTCTACGCTCTCCCCTATAAAAACTTTTTTAAGTTTATGGAGTAGTTTAGAAACATTCCAAACACAAATTCCGGCATTTCTACCAAGAAAGCCGGATTTTTTTATATGAAAATTGAGAATATAGAATAACCAACTAAAATTTTAAAAAATCTTTAAATTGTCAAAACAAATTATAAAAACATCCGAAATTCTTGTCAAAAAATCTCTTGCAAACAACTAAAATCTAACTAATACCAAATTAACTTAATTCTAGTTATTTAGTAATCTGACAAATCCAATCAAATCAAACTGCTCATTTAAGTATTTCAGGATTAGACATTAAATAATTAGATCTAGTAATAATTGTATCTTCTAGATGATTCATCTTCTATTTGCTATGGGCTCGTGTAATAATGGCCATGCACATTCTACTGGTTGAAGTTGTGGCGAAAATATTGAGGCAAAGGAAAAAGTAAGATATTTTTTGGTATGGTAAGTGATTTTAATGAGTGGAATAATGCCTGATCAAGTAAGTATCTACCAGCAGAGCTGGTAGTATTAAGCGAGTAGCCCCTAGAAGGGGCTAGGATTAGGGGCATTTAGCATGTTATAGCAATTACCAATTAAAATCAAGCTGATTTCAATCTATATATTTGTCACGTTTCCATTGTTCATCAACGTATTTCTTGATCAGGTCGATATCTATTCAGACAGTTGAAACAAAATATCCTCTATTCCAAAAACTTTTTTGATTTATTCTTGAACTAATTCACTTTTTTTATTTCAATACTTGTTGTGAATAATGATTGCACTTTTTCATTTAAGTTTTCACAGTATATCTGCAATTGAATATTTTGGAGCAATCTTTGCTATCATGTGAATATGATCAGGTCATACATTTCATTTTATTATTTCAAAATCTAATCTTTTGGAGAGTTCCTTGAATAAAAATCATATTTCTTTACGAATCCCTTGAAAAAGTACGCTTTTTCTGTATTTTGGTACCACCACAATGTGGTAAGTACAGTTCCACTGAACATGTGACTGTGCTTCTTGACTTAAAGTTTTCATAGGTTTGGGGTGTTAAAGCCCCTTCTTATATTTACTCGCTATCTAAAGTATATGCACTTTATGCCGGAATGGTAGAACCTTGTGGATTCCACCAGCAGAGCTGGTGGTTTAGTGGTGATTAATTATTATATTTCATGGTTGGATTTCCTACCATGTTTTTTCAATTATTTTTTGGTTTATTTGACTTGCATTTTGAACATTTTTTTTGGCATAATAAGTTATGAAAGTTATGATTTAAAACTATCTAAACCATTTTATACTATGTTTTTGCTTTATTATTCAAGTTTATTGTCTAAAAGTAGTGCGCAATAAATTCTATTTATCCAATATTTGTATATATTATTTATACAATAATCATATCCAAGAGCCGTTTATATATTTTTTACAACTTAAAAGGGTGGCCTACAGGCCACCCACATGATACAACACTTCCAGCTTCTTTCTCCCCCATCGTGGGGGACCGAGAATTTTGGTCGCTTGGAATGGATTAGATTCTGAAACTTCTCTCCCATTCCTAAGAGGAGGTTCCTTTTTTGTTTTGAATCAGCCCATATCCCTTTATGTAGGTTATAGGGCGAGGTAAGATTGATCGCGCCGGCTTGATTAGTCGGTCAAATCACCATATTGGCACCAGTTGAGTCCATTTCCTGCCTGTGCTATTGTTTCACACAGAACCATACTGTTGCTAAAGGATTTAGCTAAAATGGAAGGACCACGGGGTTTGTTCATTACACATTCCTCCTCTATTTTATTTGGTCATCCTGCCAGTCTTTAGCTTGGTTTATAATTGCAAGTACACTGTAAGTACTAAAGACCGGCTAAATTATAGCCCAACCATTTTTGTTGTCGATCTTTCTTTGATGAGTTTTAATCAAAGAAAAACCTCCTTTCGTTTTTATTTTTTTTCCAATCACCCCCTTGGTAATTGGAAAGTTTATATTCATTTTTAATATAAAGTCAAATCTTTTTTTAAAAAAATTAATTTGCTTAATTTTTATTAAATATCTTTTTTATTAAAGGTGAATAAATAAAGATAAGTAAATAGATTTGTGCTTTCTGCAACCACGGACTGAAGTCCGTGGCTTTCAGTTAGAGGTTAATTATAGTTCAGATATTTTCTTCTTGTCATTGACTTTCAACGTATTTTGCAATTATATCTCAAT
>JAQUZJ010000033.1:0-8969 GCA_028691375.1 Candidatus Altimarinota bacterium
GCTTCATCTCTGATTTTTTGAATCAAACTCAACTCTGCACTTCATTTTTCAAGAAGAATAGACACTTTTTTTCATGGCAAGAATATTTCTTCCTCTCTTTTGGCTATGGAACAGATGTTTGGGAAACGCTCGTCATTGCGAGAAATTTGAAAAATTTCGTGGCAATCTTCTTGTTTGTCACTCACGAGGGGAATGACATGGCAATCTATGTGGTTTGGGCTAATGGATTGTTTTGTGTCTAGCAATGACGGATATGAAAATGGTAAACTTGGTTGTAGGGAACGCAGATCTGCGTTCCCTACGGTTTTCAATTCCTCCTCAATTGCATTCATCGCAGAACTCAGTTGTCCGATTCATCAATCGATTATAATCAAATCCGGCCAATTATTGTCTTTGATCGCTTCTTTTGTCCTTCTTCATAGTACTTCTCTTAATGATTTAAAATCATCTATTTCTCATCATTCTATGGTTTTTAATTTGTATTTCCTATATTTTGATGGCTCTGATTTGCCATTAATTATAACAGAACGGGATGCAACTGTATAATTTCCAGCTATATGAGAAATATCATAACATTCAAAAATAATCTGTTTTTGCTTTTTTGGAACCTCAAAACCAAGTTTTTGGAGTAGGGAAATTTGGGTGTTTTTTGTCAGACTAAATTTGCCAATATTTCCCATCTCATTTTTGAGTGCAAAGTTGAGTGCATTTCATTTTACAAAATTCATAAGTTCAATTTCTTCTTCTTTGAGCGGTTTTTTGATTGAGATTTTCTTTGTTTTTAGGAATTCTTGTAAAACCTTTTCAATTCTCAAATCAACATAAAGGCTAATTTTTCATCATTCATAAGCCACATAATGATCTTCTATAAAAGTTGTGATAATTTCTAAATCTGTTTCTTCGAGCTTATTTTGAACTGTAATATTAAAAAGTCCGGAAATATAAGAATCCCTGACTTCAAGCAATCAAATAAAATATTTGTCATATTTTGAGAGCAAATAAACAAAATCAGAATCTCATTCCAGTGTATCACGAGCAACTTGTTTGGCTCCAAGACTTGATATATTTTTGATTTGTTCTTTGATTTTTGTGGCTTCTTCAAATTCAAGATTTTCGGATTTTTGTTTCATTTTTTCTTGGAGAGATTTGATTATTTCTCCAGTTTTTCAAGACAAAAAATCTTTTAAGGAACTTATGTTTTGGTTATGTTCTCAAATTCTTGATTGCTCCAAAAGGCATGGAGCAGAACAAATTCCAATATAATGATCCATGCACGGAATACTTTTTCAAGCATTGTGAGTAACCGCCAATTTACCATTCACATTATCAAATTTCACTCTACAATTTCTGATTTTAAAAATTTTTTTGAGAGCATTGAGAATTGATGTTACATTTGTTTGGCTTGTATATGGTCAGAAATAAGTTCAGTCTTTGGTTTTTTTACGAGTTTTTATAATTTCTGGAATTGGATCCTCGGTAATTTTTACGTACAAAAGATTTTTGTCATCTTTCATAAGCACATTATATTTTGGCAAATGTTTTTTAATAAGATTTGTCTCAAGAATTAGTGCTTCAATCTCATTTTTGGTGACTATATAATCAATGTCAGCAATTTTTTCAATCATTTTTTTCTTCGCAAAATTGAGATTTGCATCGACCTTAAAATAACTTGAAACGCGGGCTTTCAAGTTAACTGATTTTCAAATATATATTATCTTGCCACTTTTATCTTTCATGATATAAACTCCAGGATCATGAGGAAGATTGGAAAGAATTTTTTGGTTTTTTTCTGACATTAATCTTGAATTATTTTATATTTTCAATTCCTAATATCTTCAATATTGGATTTTATCAAAGAATTTAAAAAATCTTCATCGGCTTTTGTAATATTATATCAATCTTTTGTTTCCTTTTTAAACAAGGCAAAAGGCATATAATTTCAATTTTTTTCATGAAAAAGGATCAGGATTCTAACTTTTGACGACAAAAGATATCATTTTAAAACTGTTCTTTCTCATGTCTTATAAAGACTTACAAAAATATCCAATCATTTTTTGTGTTTTTTAATTTCAGAAATAACACTATTTATCGAAACTGATCTGATTTTTTTAAGACTCTTCTCAAAAGTTTCTGTGATTAAAATCATATTTTATCCAATTCAGATGATAATTCTCAGATATTTTGCTTAACAGAAACTCTGTTCACAAGTTCATCCATATAATCTGCCTTTAGATTAAATTCAAAAATATTTTCTCTTTCACAAAAATCCTGCATAAAATTTCTTAAAATTACTCATCAGCTCAGCCCCATTTTTCTAGATTTTGATAAAAAATTCATTTTTAAATCATTATCTAGTCTTATAACATAAGGAATAGTTTCTTGTTTTTTAGTTAAAACTTTTTTCATACAAAATGTATTACAAAATAATACAAATATTATAAAGTTTGCAATCAAAAAATCAACATAAAATTTCAATTTTTTAAGAATCTGATTATAATCCTATTTATTAAAAATAAATAAAGACACTAGATGAATCTTCTAATAAATCTAATTCCAAAAGATTGAACAATTATCATTTTTGATGAAAAAAGAAAAATTATTGACCAGATTATTTGGAATGCCAAATGACAAGAATCTGATACTCTTTTTGGTAAATTAGAGGAAATTGTGGCAAAAAATAAATTGAAATTTGAAAATATCTCAAAAATCATTGTCATAAATTGACCTTGATGATTTACGTGAACCAGAACTACAAGTTTAATAATCAATACGATTAGATATCTTCATAAAAATATTAAACTTTATCCTTGCGATTTTTTTAAATTTGGGGAACTCATGTGAAAAAAATATCCAATGCTTATCAAGGCCAACAAAAGAGAATATCTTGTAAAAGACAAAGTTGAAAGTAAACCCGAGATAAAAATTATAGACGAAATTGCAAAATGAAATTATTTTTGAATATGAGACAATATTGATTTTGAAAATAAAAATATTTGAATAAAATTAGAATTAGATTATTCCAAATTTTTACAAAACTTTGTTTTTGGGCAAGATACAGACATTATCAGGCCTATTTATATAAAAGAACCGAATATTACGTGTTAATAAAATTTTGTCATACTTAATGTGTTGAGATAATCAATGATTGTATAGATGCTAAATAAGTTCAGCATAACAGAACAATTGGAAGTCTAATGTTTTATTACTTGTACCTTGTAACTTTAACTTTTTATGAATAAGCTGAATCTTACAAATTTAAAAGAATGAGAAGAAGTAAAATTAGTTTTAAGAAGACATTGGATAGCACTTTTTTATATACTTTTGTATGTGATTTTCTTCTTAGTGTCTATTTTAAGTCTAGTTGTATTAAAAAGCGTAGTGACAACTTTTTTAAATTATAGTATTTTTTGGGTACTTATTATTTTGTACTCAATGACATCTATTCTTTTTATTTACACAAAATTTATTAATTATGAACTGGATATTTTTATAGTTACAAATATGAGAATAATTTGAATTGAGCAACTCTCCTTTTTAAACAGAACTGTTTCAGAATGTAGCTTAAGTAAAATACAAGAAGTCGATTCTCAAACCAGGGGATTACTTTCAAATATTTTTAATTTTTGATTTATAAGAATCTGAACAGCTTCAGAAAATTCTGACTTTCATCTTAACTATATGCCAGATCCAATAGAAAATGTAAGAAAAATCCAAAATATTTTACAAGATGTAAAAACACCTAAAGATGATGGTATTAATATGCCTCATACAAATGATAACTAAATAATACATAATGCTATTTGTCATCCCGACCGTAGTGGAGGGGTGACAGTTAATACAATCTTAACTTGTTACTTTTACCTTTAAACTTTATACTTTTTGCTAATGTTTGACCTAATAATAATATGATCTTGACCAGCTTGATTATCGGCCTGAATTTATGCAGGAAGGTATAAATTGAAGACTTTGATTATCTGAGAAATGCCAGGCGGAATCATCACACAATCACATTTAATCGAAAATTATCCAGGCTATGAAAGTATTTCTGGAATAGATTTGATGGTCAAATTCGCTGAACATGCAAATAAGTCTTGAGTTGAAATTATGCAAGAAAAAATAGTAGAAGTTTGAAAAAATGGGAATAATTTTATTTTGAAAACATCAACTTGAAAAATTCTTGAAACAAAAACAATTTTAATTGCAACTTGAAATAAATATCGCAAATTATGAGTTCCTTGAGAAAAGGAATTTCTTGGAGCAGGAGTTTCATATTGTGCCACATGCGACTGAATGTTTTTTCGTAATAAAGATGTTGTGGTTGTTGGTGGTTGAAATACTGCAATCACAGAAGCTCTTTATTTGGCTGAAATTTGTAATAAAGTTCATATTGTACACAGAAGAGACCAGTTTAGAGCCGAAGAAATAAGACTAGAAAAAGCAAAAAATCATGAAAAAATAGAAATGCACCTCAATAATTGAGTCGAAGAAATCAAATGAAATTGATTTGTAGAAGAAATAGTTTTAAAAAATTGAGAAATTATCAAAGCAGGCTGAATATTTATTGCTGTCTGAAATGAACCAGATACTTCAGTTTTTGACTCACTCAATTTAGAAAAAGACGAAAATTGATATATAAAAACAAAACCAAATCAAGCTACTTCCTGTCCTTGAATATTTGCAGCATGAGATATTTCAACTTGATCTAATAAGTTCAAACAGGTTATCATGGCCGCTGCCGAATGATCCCTTGCTGCCGACAGTGTGCACAACTATCTTCAAAGCCTCCGCGATTAGCGGAGGCTTTTTCTTTATTTTTTAACTTAAAAATATATGAACTGAACACAAGTGGTAAATATGTGAATTCAGGATGAAATAAAGAAACTCTATTTTGTACAAGATGATTTGGAAAATCTGGACTTGGGAATTAATCTCATAAAAAAGAAAACAAGAAAAGCCTACGATAATTTATTTTGAACATTATTGCCTCACGAAGCTATTTGGAGTTTGATGCAATTTAATATACAAGCATTTACAGATGATTTTAAAAATGAAATAATGAGGATACTTAGTAAAACAGATTGAGAATATTTTTATAATGAACAGTATTTAGTTTCGATTTTAGTTGAAAAAATCCTAGAAAATAAAGATAATAGAGCCCCTTTAGTTCTACATAAAAATAGCAAAAAGGATATTATAAATAGACATCATATATTACCTTCAAGCAAAGGTTGAACATTAAGTCCAAAAAATTTAAAATCTACAGAAGTGAATATTCATTCGCTATTTCATATTTTATTCAGAAACTTAGCACCTAGAGAACAAATAATTTTTATTTTATTTCTAAATAATAATTATTTAAATCCTGATTTTGTAAATGATTGTGCTAAAATCTTAAAAGAAGATGATAGTACATACTATTATCTAAAATGAACTTTCGATATTAATAATATAAAATATGAACAATTCAAAACGCAACAATGACAATTGGTCGATCAAAATCCAAAAGACTCACAGCAAAGCAAAATTTCAGCTTAAAATCCATAATCAAAATAAATCCTCAATTTTCATTGAGGATTTATTTTATCCTTGATACTCGGCTATTTCATACTCAAAACTACTCTTTCAAATACCTACTCAATCGACTCTTAACATGGGTTCTTCATCTTCTGGAGTGCTGTTAATAGAACCAATTTTTTTAGCTATAATTCAGTTATTTTTTGCCATTTCAATAATATTTCAAACGTCTTCTGTATTACAAATAACAGCGTAAGGCAATCACATATTCCATTGTTTAAGAGCAACCTCATCGGTAATTCAATTTGTTAACTGACACATAATCATTATTGGTGGCATTTGTAAATTAGAAAAATCAACCTCAATATCGAATCTTTCTTTTCAAATAACATTGGTAATTTTTTTAGGTGGATTTCATGTTCCATGAATAATTCAGGAAATTCAAACAACTGGATCTCATTCTATTCATCCTAGTAATTGCTGACTTATAAATGGATTATAAACCGTGGTTTTTCAAGTTGCAATATCCCAAAGTTTCATCCCTCCAGGATAATCTAGTCATTCAAATTTTGCATCTTCATTATCTTCAAGTATGGCTTTTTTAAAATCTTCAAAAGTTCTATTTGGCCAATCTGCCCCCAATAATTCTTCCATGGTTCTTCTTATTAAAGTAATACCATTGGAACGTGGTCAGATAATACCTGACTCTGTTGGGATTTCTTGAAATCAAATTATAACCTGTCAGTCTGCCAGAGGAATTAATTTTTCTTTTGTTTCTATTCAAATTACAGTTCATCATAAATTAACTTCAATTTGATTTTCGACTTGTAAGGCTCAATTCTCAATTTTTTTAATAATATTATCCAAATCTCTGGAGTCTAATTTCAATGCTGTTATTTGTTCAATGCAACTTCTTACTAAAGAACTCAGTTCCTTATGATTTTGACTATTTCATAGAATGGCAGTTTCTCAGTTTAAGATTGCTATTCCAGTTCTTTTTATAACATTAGTCATTGCATTTGCCATACATATTCAAAATATTTGTCATTTTTCTCATTTCAAATGATTAATATCCATGATATTAGCCATCCCAAGAGCCACTTCTCATTTTCTCAAGTCATCAGTATTCATTGCAAAAAAATCGCTAAGCATTCTCTCAAAAATTTCTGTAGTGTTTCTTACTATTTTTTCCAGTGCTCATCCATCATCTTTATTTTGTTCATATTCTCTAAACCATAATTCAAACTGTTTCATATATATTTGAGTTTTTGTTCCAACTCAATCTATCTGAGCCTCAATTTTTACTCATTTCAAAGTATCTGGAATAGCAATTTTTCAACCAACAAGCATTCAATTTTGTCATATTAAACTATTTTCATTGGCTTCAATGCAAGCTCTCTTATATCTTTCAGAAGCATCATCTCAAGCTTGTATAACATCTCTAAGATAATTTTCTTGTAGTCCAGATTGTTTTTCAGACATAGTAATTAATGGTAAAAAAATAAAATAGTTTTATTGACTAAAACTAAAAAATATTTTTTGTATTTGTTTGACATATGTTTTTTAACGTTTTTAAATATATGAAATTTACATGCTTTGTCAATTTATTTTGTCTGACTCTTCTATATCTTTATGCTTCCTACTTTCAACTTTTTACTTTATACTTTTACCTCTAAAAATAAAAAAGACCTTTTCTCAAAGGTCTTTTTTATTTTTAATACATTCCACCCATTCATCACATTCAACCCATTCATCATCCGTGAGAATCACAGGCACAAGCCTTATCTTCTTTTGGAATATCTGCAATTGCAGCTTCGGTAGTAAGAAACATTCCAGCAATAGAAATTGCATTTTCAAGTGCGCTTCTTGCAACTTTCTTTGGATCTACAATTCAGGCTTTTATAAGATCTACAAAACTATCAGTTGCAGCATCATAACCATAATTTTCTTCTTTACTAAGTTTGATATTTTCAGCGATTACAGATCAATCTTTTCCTGCATTTTCTGCGATTTGTTTCACTGGATAACTCAAAGATCTAAGTACAATTTGAGCTCAAATATTTTCGTGTACTCATCAAAAATTAACTTTTTCCAGAGCTTCTCAAGCTTTTAACAAAGCAACTCAACCTCATGCAACAATTCATTCTTCAACAGCAGCTTTTGTTGCATTTAGTGCATCTTCGATTCTAAGTTTCTTTTCTTTCATTTCAGTTTCTGAAACTGCCCCGACCTTGATAACTCCTATTCCTCAAGCCAATTTTGCAACTCTTTCTTGCATTTTTTCTCTGTCATAATCAGATTTTGTGTTTTCGATTTGAGTCCTAAGTTCGTTAACTCTTTTTTCAATATCTATCTTATCTCAAGCTCAACCAATTATTGTAGTATGATCTTTTGTAGAAGCTATGCTTTTTGCTCTTCAGATATGCTCAAGTCCTGCAGTTTCCAGTTTTAATCCTATTTCTTCACTAATAACAGTGGCTCAAGTAAGGATTGCAATGTCTTTTAACATATCTTTTTTTCTGTCTCAAAATCCTGGAGCTTTTACTCATAAAATATTTAGAACTCATTTTAATTTATTCAAAATAATTCAAGCAAGTGCATCCCCATCAATATCATCAGCAATAATCACAATGTCCCTTTTTCCTGAACTTGCAATAGCCTCAAGAATTGGCAAAAGATCTTTCAAAGAAGAGATTTTTTTGTCTGTAATAAGTATAGACGCATCTTCGATACTCGCCTCCATTTTTTCTCCGTCTGTAATCATATAAGGAGAAATATATCCGTTATCAAATCTCATTCATTCAGTAACTTCTACCTCAAGCCCAAAAGTTTGTCATTCTTGGATTGTAATTACCCCGTCTTTTCAAACTTTTTCCATAGCCTGAGAAATAATTGCTCAGACTTCTTCGTCCTGAGAAGAAATAGTCGCAACTTGTGCAATTTCTTCTTTTGTATTAATAGGTTTACTCATTTTTGTAAGTTCTTGCTCAATTATTGCTCCAGCTTTTTTCATTCAATTTTTTAGCTCAATTGCATTAATCCCAGATCTCACTTCTCTCAATCATTCCTTAATCATAGCATAAGCCAAGAGAACTGCAGTAGTCGTACCGTCTCCAGCCACATCATTAGTTTTTGATGCAACTTCTTTGATAAGTTCAACTCACATATTCTCAAATTTGTCCTCAAATTCGATTTCTTTTGCAATAGTTACCCCATCATTAGTCACTTGCGGAGTTCAATAACTCCTAGCAAATACCACATTCCTACCTTTTGGCCCCAAAGTACCAGAAACAGTCTTAGCCAATTTCTCAACTCAGGCAAACATCTTAAGTCTTGCCTCGTCACCATAAATTATTTTTTTAGCTCACATAGTTAAATTAGTTAAAAGTTAAAAGTTTTAGATTTAAAGTTATTTTGTCATACCCACGAAGACGGGAATCTACATTTTATTGTAT
>JAQUZJ010000033.1:9069-12548 GCA_028691375.1 Candidatus Altimarinota bacterium
AAGCAAATAAACCTTAATTTTTGCTATTAGTGAGTTTTGTGACACCCCGAGAAAATTTTTGGTACTTTTGGTTACAAAAGTACAAGGAGGCTGAATAAAGGATTATAATTACGACTTAGCTTCAGGAGAACAAAGGCTACAATATACGGTAGATTCCTGCCTCCGCAGGAATGACTATCTCCTTTATTTCTGCTTCATAATTCTTGATTCGCTCTACCCTTCCACCTTCAATAAAATATATTCATACCCAACAATCTTATATTCAACTCAATCAAGTTTCACTTCATCTCCGCTATATTGTCCACAAATCACTTTATCTCCAGGTTTTAGGTCAATAGTCACAAGACTTCCATCTTTATCATTTTTTCCTGGACCAACTTGGACAACCTCATACATAAAAGGTCTTTCTTTGTTGCCAGTTTCTGGAATAAAAATCCCAGATTTTGTCACTTTTTCGGCTTCAACTCATTTTAGAAGCACTCTATCGGACATTGGTATTAGCTTCATAATCGTATAAATTAGTTATAAAATAAAAATTATAGATTCGAACCTATAAAATATTAGCACTCTCATTATATGGGTGATAATTATTTTGTCAAAAGATTTTTGTAAAATTTGATTTTTTATATCAAGACACAAGTTTTTGCTTTTAAAATGGGAGATTTTGAATGATTTTAGATTTTAATTTCATAAATTTCACTTTTTTAATTTTTTCTATATAATATTTTCCGTGTTTTACTTAACTTGAAACTCTTTGAAGTTATAAAGTTAATAAAGTTCGTAAAGTTAGCAAATTTCCTTTGCTGATTTTATAAACTTTACAAGCTTTTAGCTGAATTAGAGTAGTAAGTAAGATTACTTTATTTTTATACTCTAATTTTTTTATTTATGATAATTGGACTTAGAGATACTGACATTACAAAGACTGTCACTGTCTCAAAAACTTATGAAATTGCTAGTAAAAAAATCACTTTTGAAAGCGGAAAAATAGCATTGCTTGCTAATGGTAGCGTAGTTATAAAGGATGAAGATGGTAATTATTTTCTTACAACTGTTGGAATCAAAGAAGAAGCAAAAGAATGAACCGACTTTTTTCCTCTTACAGTTGAATTTCAAGAAAAATATTATGCAAACTGAAAAATGGGTGGTAACAAATATTCTCGTAGAGAATGAAAAACTTCTGAAGCAGCCATCTTAAATTCTCGTATAATTGACAGACCAATCAGACCAATGTTTCCAAAATGAACTATTAATGAAGCTCAAATTATTGCTACAATGCTTTCTTCTTCTTGAACTTCTGATTTTGGTTTTTATTGAGTAACTTGAGCTAGTTTATCTTTACTTTTGGCTGGATGTGTAGATTTTGAATGACCAGTTTCTGGAGCTAGAGTGATAGTAGACCAAAATGGAAAAATGAAATTTGATCCAACTTTTGAAGAATTAAAAACCGCACAACTTGATCTTACAGTTGCTGGAAGTATGGATGCCATTACAATGGTAGAATCTCAAGGACAAGAAGTTTCTTCTGAAATTATTTTAAAAGCTTTTGACTTTGCTTTTGATATTATCAAAGAAATCGGGAAAGCTCAATTTGATTTTGTAGAAGAATATAAAAAACATTACGCATTACCTTCTATAAAACTTACTGTTAAACAACCAAATGAAAGTATCAAAGATGATGTAAAAAAATTTGTAGATCAAGAAAAAATAGAAAAATTATACCGTCTTGGTAAAATGGATTTTCATCACAAATTAGAAGAACTTGCAGAAGAGACAAAAGAACATTTAGCCAGCTCTTATGGAGAAGAAAAAATGGCTGAAATAGGTTCTGAAGATATTTTTGATGCTGTTTACTGAACTGTAAAAAAATATATGAGAAGCAAAGTTCTTTCTGACAAAACCAGACTTGATGGAAGACAACTTGACGAAGTAAGACCAATCAAAACTGAAATCTGAATACTTCCAAGAGTACACGGATCCGCATTATTTCAAAGATGACTTACACAAGCTATTACTATTGTAACTCTAGGTTGACCTTGAGATATTCAAATGGTTGATGATATGTTCGAGCCCGAAGCAAAAAAATATATTCACCATTATAATTTTCCTCCTTTTTCTGTCGGTGAAATTAAATGACTTAGATGACCTTCAAGAAGAGATGTTGGTCACGGTAGACTTGCAGAAAAAGCATTAGAACCAGTGCTTCCTTCAATGGAAGAGTTTCCATATGCAATAAGGGCAGTTTCAGAAACTATGACCTGTAATGGATCTAGTTCAATGGCTTCAGTTTGTGGAAGCAGTCTTTCGCTTATGGATGCTGGAGTACCAATCAAAAATGTTGTAAGTTGAGTTGCTATCTGAATGGTTTATGATGATGAAAGTGGAAAATATGAGATTTTATCTGATATCCAAGCTCAAGAAGATTTTTTATGAGATCTTGATTTCAAAGTAGCCGGAACGACAAAATGAATCACAGCTCTACAAATGGATTGTAAAATCAAATGACTAAAACTTGAAGTTATAGAAAATGTATTCAAAAGAGCAGAAAAAGCTCTAGATCAAATCAGAACTGATATGACTAAAGAACTTAGTGCTCCAAGAAGCGAAGTTTCTAAATATGCTCCTGTAATTCTTACAACTTCAGTACCAATGGATAAAATAAGAGAAGTAATTGGTAAAGGATGAGAAACTATCCAAAAAATCGTAAAAGATTTTGAAGTTGATGTAGATATCAACAACGACAACTGACAAGTTTCTGTAACAGCAAAAAATAGAGAAGCCTGAAAGGCAGCTCTAGAACACATAATTTCTCTAGTAAAAGATCTTGAGGTTTGAGATGTTTTGAACTGAGAAGCAGTTAAGATCATTATGTGAACATGAGTAATAATTGACCTCGGAAAAGGAAAATCTTGAATGATTCACATATCAAAAATTGCTAAACAAAGAGTAGAAAATATCGAAGAATTCGTAAAAGTATGAGATCACGTTGAAGTAAGAGTAATCACGGTAGACAGAGCCGCAAATAGAATTGGATTAGAAAGGATTGTAAAGGAAGATTAAAAAACATCAAAGTAGTCATTTATTTCGGTCAAATAATAACTGAACCCCTTAGTGAAATCTTAGATTTTCTTTCTTAAAAGGTTAATTATAATAACCGAGATCCATTTAAATTTGACTTCTGATCCTACAAAAATAAAATCAATCTAATTTAAAAAATAATTCTTTTGTAATGAGAATCTTTAAATATGCCATCAAAAATATTTTGAGAAGTAAATTTCTTTCAATTTCGATAGTTTTGGTTATTTGTCTGATTTCATTTTTTATAAATGTACTTTTTGTTTTAAAATACACATCTTCTTATCTTTCTGCTGGTTTGAATTCTAGACTTTCTATTGTAACATATTTAAAACAGGGTTATTCAAGTTCAAATGCCGAAATAATTAATATGATGTCTGATTTAAAATCTTTTGATAATTCTT
>JAQUZJ010000091.1:0-1296 GCA_028691375.1 Candidatus Altimarinota bacterium
CAAAACAATTAAAAATAAATTCCTCATACTGAATATATATTTGAGAAAATTGAGTTGTAGCCAATTCTCCAGCAGAAAAATCGTGATTAAAAGCAAATGATACAATCCTAGAAGCTGATTGAACTAAGCTTGATAAGATTTGATTAAAAGACTATATAAAAAATAAATTCCCATGAGATATTATTAAATTAAAAGTTCTAAGAGATGGAAAAACTATTGATGTGGATTTGGTTTTAGGAGATATTTAGTTTGTCTGCTAGTGAAGAAGCGCCCGCTAATTAGTCCATCATTGCGAGATTTTTTGGAAAGAAATCGTGGCTCCATTGTCCAAACCACAGTAGCTTCATAGATTGCCACGTCACTATCGTTTCTCGCAATGACGAACACCTCTTTCTACTTTAAACTTTTACTTTCAAACCTAATGTTTCTAATCGTTTGACTCGGAAATCCTTGAAATGAATATAGGCAAACTAGACATAATGTGGGGTTTCTTTTTTTGGACTATTTGAGAGAAAAACTTGAATTTGAAGATTTTAAAGATTCAAAGTTCAAATGACTAATTTCTGAGTGAACTTTTGCAGGAGAAAAAACCGTGCTTCTCAAGCCTTTGACTTATATGAATTTAAGTGGAGAAAGTGTGGCAACCTTAATGAATTTTTATAAAATTCCACTCGAAAATTTTGTTGTAATTTATGATGATATGGATCTTGAAGAATTTGGCAAAATAAGATTTCGTGATAAATGACAATCGGGCGGTCATAATGGCATAAAATCCATCACAAAATGCCTCGGAACCGAAGAATTCAAAAGGATTAAAATAGGAATCGGAAAAAAGCAATTTGACGCTGCTGATCGGGTTTTGTCAAAATTCAGTAAAGAAGAGTTGGAAAATTTGATTATCAATGTCTTTCCTGAAGCTTTTAAAGTTTTGGAAGAAAATTTGACAAGGACTTAAAAATCTATAAAATAGGTGCGCTCTGACATATTTGAAAAAACGCGAGGGTAACATAAACGAGTGAGTGTACTAAGGCTTCAACCCTTGGGTGTGCCGGTTCAAACCCGGTCCCTCGCTCCAATCTTTTTAAGTTAAAGAAAGGAAAGAAGCCACCAATTTTTTAGTGTATTCTTTCCTCTTTTTATTATTTTTAGTTAAAATTCTATGGCAAATAAACACTGATTAAAATGAAGTATTGTAAAAAAACAAGCTGCATCCAGAAAATTATCAAAAGGTAAAAAAGCTGCTTCAAAGGTTTTCATATGAAATGAAAATCCTCTATCTAGAAAAAATACTTCTTA
>JAQUZJ010000091.1:1396-2736 GCA_028691375.1 Candidatus Altimarinota bacterium
TGCAGTTATAGCTCAGTTGGATAGAGTGCCAGGCCGCGAACCTGGAGGTCGTGGGTTCGATCCCTGCTAACTGCACCATAAATATTGGTTCCCCTCTATTGATCCACTTTATGATTCTTTAGAGGATTTTTTTATACAAAATCTGATAAATAGAATCTACCTATAATTAATTTTTTCCTTGTTAAAGAAATTAAAAATTTTGAATTAGGTTGAATTTATACCAAAATTTGACTAAAGGTTATGTTATGATAAACTTTCTCAAGTTAGTAAAATTACAAATTACCCTAGTATTATGAAAAAATGAAGCATTGGTTTCCTAAACAAATTGCTGATAATTATTATTTTTTTCATTAATGTGATTTTTATCATCACAATTTCAAAAATATCAAATCAAAAAATTGAAAACCTTTTGGTAATATTATCCTTATTTATAAATATTATTGTAATATCATTTTATTTTTATTTGAATTCCAAATTTATAAATGATTTTGAAAATATAATTGCATCCATAAAAAGAACTTTCGACAATTGATGTTCTATAACAAAAAATGAATCTTTTTTTATAGAAAATAAAAAGCTTGAAAGTTTATTTAAAAAAATTTATATCAAAAATAATCTAGCAAAAAAAGATCTCAATGATCTAAAAGAGGTTTTTAATAAATTTATTCCGAGTGATATTTTCAAAGATATCTGATTCAGGTGATATGAAAAAATAGTTCTTGGGAATTGTATGGCTAAAAATCTTACAGTAATATTTTTGGATATTGTCTGATTTACAAGTTTGAGTGAAAATATCAAGCCAGAAAGAGCACTTTTTCTTCTCAATATTTATTTTGACTGAATCTGAGAAATTATACACAAATATTGAGGTTACATAGACAAATTCTTATGAGATTGAATTATGATAATATTTGATGAGGAATTCAGCGATAATGCAATTTTATGTTCAATAGAAATCCAAGACTTCATCAAAAAATTCCAAATTTCTACAATCTGAAAAAGAATAAATATTGGTATCTGAATCAATTCTTGAGAAGTAATTGCTTGAACCATTTGAACAAAAAAGAGAATGGATGCTACTATAATATGAGACAATGTAAACACTGCTTCAAGATTAGAACATTTAACAAGAAAATATGAGGAAAATATAATTATAAGTAAAAATACCTATGATGTTATAAGAGAAAAAGAAAAATTCAACGTAACTCTTCTCTGAAAAGAAAAACTTAGTTGAAAAGAAAATGAAATCGAAATTTATGGAGTTAATACCTATATCAATATCATGGGTTAAAATTTGAGACCGGTCTCATTTTTAAATCTCCTCACTTCGTCCAAAATTT
>JAQUZJ010000034.1 GCA_028691375.1 Candidatus Altimarinota bacterium
CAAAAAGTTACCTTACAATCAAAAATGCAACAGCACATAATTTGAAAAACATTGATGCAAAAATTCCTCTTGAAGTTTTTTGTTCTGTGACTTGAGTTTCTGGATCAGGAAAGAGTTCATTGATAATAAATGAACTTACAAAGCAGTTTTCAAATGAAAAAATTGTCTTAATAGATCAATCACCTTTGACTTGAACTGTAAGAGGTAATATTGCAACTTATTCAGGAATATTTAATGAAATAAGAAATATCTTTGCCAAAGAAAATAATGTTTCAAATAGTTTATTTAGCTCAAATTCAAAAGGTGCTTGTCCTGATTGTAATGGGATTTGATTCAATAATGTTGATATGCATTTTATGGGCGATGTAAAAATTGAATGTGAAACTTGTCAAGGAAAAAAATATCAAAAGGAGGTTTTAAAATATTTGTACAATGGTAAAAATATAAATGACATTCTAGATATGACTATAGTCGAAGCAAATAATTTTTTTGTACAGGCGATTATAAAAAATAAATTAAAAATGCTTATTGATGTTTGACTTGGTTATCTGACATTATGACAAACTCACGACACTTTTTCTTGAGGTGAAGCCCAAAGATTAAAATTGGCAAATAAATTGAATAATAAATGAGAGATATTTATTCTAGATGAACCAACATCAGGATTACATTTTGCTGATATTGAAAAATTGTTGAATTTACTAAATAGAATTGTCGATAATAAAAATTCTGTTATTGTAATTGAACATAATTTGGATGTTATTAGACAATCTGATTGGATAATTGATATGTGACCTCAAGGTTGAGAAAAAGGCTGAGAAATAGTTGCAGAAGGTATTCCAATCGAAATATCAAAAAATAAAAATTCTTTAATAGGTCAGTATTTATAAAAAATTAAAACATACTTAGCTTAAATTTTTACCTTTTAAAACCCATCTGTCTAACTCAGCAATTTTTACTTTTACCATATCTCAAATATTGATTTTTTCATCATAATCTACAAAAACTTCTTTGAAATTTCTAGTTCTTCAAGCGATTCCATGTTTTTTGGATTTGGCTGTAATTAGTATATCTTCTTCCCTGCCAATCATAAGTTTAGACCTTTTTTCTATATTTTTCTTGAGTAAAGTGTTGAGAATATCCCATCTTCTAGCCTTTTCTTGGTCTGAAACATTGTTTTTTAAGTGGTTTGAAGCGTAAGTTCAAAATCTTTCTGAATATCTGGCAATATAAGCAAAATCAAATTCTAATTCTTCAAAAACATGACAAGTATCCTCAAATTCCTCTTCTGTTTCATCTGGAAATCAAACAATAATGTCTGTAGAAATAGCAAAAAGTGGATCTTTTTTTCTCAAATAATTCACCATCTCTCTAAAATCTTCAACTGTATGTTTTCTATTCATTCTTTTGAGTACATCGTCGTTTCCTGATTGCAAAGCAAAATGCAGATAATTACAAGTGTGATCTAGTTCAAAATGAGCGTCCAGTATATCACAAGTCATATCATGAGGATTTGACGAAGTAAATCTTATTCTATCAAGTCACTCAATTTTATCTAATTTATTCAATAATTCGCGAAAAGGAGTTTGGATATTTTTATTATTCCAAGTAAGTCATTCTTTGTCCCAAAGTTTTGATTTC
Source organism: Candidatus Altimarinota bacterium (assembly GCA_028691375.1). Taxonomy (GTDB): domain Bacteria; phylum Patescibacteriota; class Gracilibacteria; order BD1-5; family UBA2023; genus STD2-258. The sequence goes on from JAQUZJ010000034.1 coordinate 1,642, forward strand.
GTAGTTTTTCCATAACTATTTACATTTTGTCCAAGAAGAGTAATTTCTTTTGCTCAATTTAGAATCGCAATTTTTGCCTCGTTTACAATATCTTCAGTATTCCTTCATACTTCCCTTCCTCTTGTATAAGGCACAATACAAAAAGTACAAAAATTGTCACATCAAGTCTGAATAATAATATTCGCAGAAGCTGGATTTTCTCTTAATTGTTCAAGTTCCAAATATTCATTAAATTTCATATCATTCCCAATATTTTTATTCAAAATATGAGACAAAATCTTTGTAACATAACTAATTTCTTCAACTCTAAAGACAAAATCTGGGCTATATTTTCTGGTAAATAAAATATCGTCACTATTAAAAATAGAATCTGGAGATTTGAGTAATTCGATTTGTTTTACTTTTTGTTTTTCATTTTCTCAATGCAAATAAGCTGGATTTACTCAGGTTTTTTTGACCATACAGCCAGTTACTCAGACAATAATTTTTGTTTTATTTAATTTATTAAATTTGTGAATTTCTCTGATCATTCCAAGGACTTTGTCTTCTCATTTTTTTCTGACAGAACAAGTGTTTAGGATTACAATATCGGCTTCTTTGTAAGAATTTGTTTTAGCAATTCAGGACTGCAAAAAAATCATGCTAATTTTTTCTGTATCAGCATAATTCAGTTGGCAACCAAATGTTTGTATAAAATATTTCACTAAAAAATCGGATTAATTATACTCAAAGTAAGAGATTCTCAATTGTTTTTTTAAATCTCTCTAGTTTTTAAAATTTTATATCAAATAATTTTGCTACAAGCAATTTTAATTTATAAGCTCTAATTTAAGCAACTTGAGTATATTTATTTTTTCTTTTAGATTCTTTTTTTCAATATGTTTTTTGGGGATTTTCGAAAAACATAACTTCTTCACTAGGAAAATAAACAACAGAACCAAGACTTCAATCTACAAGACCTTTTATTAAAATATTTCATGAATACTTTTGAGCATTTTTTATAAAAACTTTTTTTATTCACATTCCATAAAGGATGTTTTCAAGTGATTCCTTTATAGATTTTATAAGATCAAAAGTATTTATATCTACTTTTTTATCAAAATCAATGCTTACAACAGAAGTTTCAAAAATTTCAGAATCTTCATAAATATCATATTTTTCCATATCTTTATGTGTTCTCATATACTCAATAGTTTTTGGGTGCATATATTTAAATGTTTTATATAATAAATCACTCCGAAAATAATAATGAAATATTTTAAAAATCAAATATTATAAAACTTTTTTTAATTCCTCATCAAACTTTGAAGAAATAGTCAGAGCCTTATCAAGAAAATCTTGTCAGATAAATTGCTTCAAATCATTGAATTCATTTTCAAATCTTTCTGAATCATTTTGTCAAATTATAGAAAAAAGCATTTGAGCATAATCCAAAATTTCTGGAACAATTTCATTTTTATAAGTCGAATTGCACATTTGCATATCAGTATAAAGGCTTGCTTCTTGGTTGAGAAATCTTGAAAGTATAAAAAGTTGCATACGAGAATTTGGAGTTGAAATTTTTACAAGTTCATCTGGATGAATTCATTTTTTCTTGAGTATGTGTCATATAAGTAAATTGATAAAATGAACAGAAGATTGAATTATTCACACTATTTCATCATGTCTTTTTGAACTCATTTCTATAAGATTGGCTCAATCCTCTTTCCAAATATTGTAAATAAAATCCCATTTTTCTCACGGACTTACTGGATCAAAAGCAATATTTTGGTTTTGCAAAGACTTAATCCATGGCCCAAACATCGGATGAGTTGCTACAACTTCTCAAGAAGTATATTTTTTAAGTTCCGCAGTGGCCTCATTTTTAATTCCAGTAAAATCCATAATAAGTTTGCTCACTGGAATTTCCGGAATAAGCTCTTTGATAACCTCAACAGTATGACGAATACTTACAGAAAAAATAATAATGTCTCACATTTTTACAGCTTCTTTTGATGTAAGTTTTGTGTTTCTTGATGTGATAATAACTTCTTGTCATTTTTCTTCAAAATATTTCTTCCAAAACTGACCAAATAGCGAAGTTCATCATATTATAACAATTTTAAATTGTTGCATAAAGTTCAAAAATTAGAAAAATAAGTTTTAAAAAAATCCTTCAGATTTTGAAGGATTAATGCTTGATGTCAAAATAAATTTTAACAACAAAACAACCCTTCAAAATTATGAAAGATAGTAATAATAATATTTTGTTGCAAAATTCACCATAAAATTTTAGATTATTTTAACTAAAGTTCAGGTTATCTAAAAAGAAAAAAATGTCAAATTTTAAAGTATTTGTTTAATATAGAAATATTTGAAAAACTATTTCAAAATCTCAATTTTAGATGTTTTTTTTAAAAAAAATATTATTTTGTTTTATTAAAGTTTGTAAGTTCATCTATACAACCCTCTTACAACTATCAAAAAAAACTTTAGGATTATCAATTTTTGGAACTTTTGTATCTACAATTCTTTGAATTTCAATCATACTTGTACCAATATCAGAATATTTTAGATTACTTTTAAATAAATGTTCATTCAAAGTAAAAACTTGCAATAAAATATTACCCTTTCATTGCCTTATATTTTCAATCAAACCTTTTGCTTTTTCTGCTTTGACCCCAAGATTTGCCAATGTATCCTGTGCTCTAGACTTATTATTAAGCTCATAGTAACTCACAGATATTTGTTCTCCTTTAAACATAGTTTATTTTTGTTTTTAAAGATTCATATTTTGTCCCACTATTGTTTCATATTTTTCAAAAAAATACAAATTTTTTGACAAAAAAAATATTTGTATATAATGAGTGAGCTTAAAATATTTTTAAGTCGCAGAAAGTAGGTATTGAGTTTAGGCTCCAAATAAATCCTGCCGAGACAAAAAACAAATTACATTATTAAAAGACATTTTTGTTTTTTTGTTTTTAGAAGTTCGCGACTATGCGAATTTTTTTATTTCTATAACAAAAACCTATATATGGCCGTAACTAGACAAAAAAAGGAAGATATTCTATCAAAATTAGAAGAAAACTTCAAAAGTGCTACATCTATTGCTTTTACTACAAACAACAAATTGACAGTTGAAGATATTACAACTATAAGAAGAGAGCTGTTGAAGGCAAATGCAAAATTTATGATTGCTAAAAAAACTCTCATAAAACTTGCATTCAAAAAGGTAAATGGTATGGATCTTGAAGATAGCATGTTACCTAACCAAATTGCTATTTTGTTCTCAAAATGAGATAAAATTGCTGGACTAACTATTCTTAACAAATTCGTAAAGGAATTTAAAAAAGAAGAAAAAATTAACTTTGTTTGAGGTTATTTTGATGGAGAAATTATGGATAAAAACAAAATATCTGTGATTGCCGATTTGCCATCAAAAGAAGCACTTCTTGCAAGACTTCTTGGTTCTATGATGTCACCATTATCATCTTTGGCAAGATTTTTCGATGCTGCAAAGACTGATATGGAAGCAAAATGAGTCACTGATTTAAAAGCCTTAAAAAATGCTAAACCAGTTGAACCTAAAAAAGAAGAAGTTAAAGAAATTCCAAAAGTTGAAGAGTCCACAGTTGTTATTGAAACCACTACTGAAGAAACCACTGAAACTCAAGCTGTTGAAACCACTGAAACACCTGCTGAAGCTACAGAAGAAACTACATCTGAAGTTACTGCTAATGAAATTACAGAAGAAATTGTTGAAGCTCCTGAAGAAACCTTTGCTGAAATTATAGAAGAAGTTCATGTTGAAGCTGAAGAAGTTATTGAAGAGAAAAAAGAAGAACAAGCATAATTTGATATTTGATGTGCAGAAAAGTTATAATAACTTTTCTGCCATCAGGTTTCAAACCTGAAAGTAATCTTTAAATATCTTACAAGTGTCATTCCGCCTTTAGCGGAATCTACTCCAAAAACATGAATTATGATCCCGCAATAGCGAGACAGAATGGCAAAGGTGTTTGGGATGACTTGATTTAAAGATAAAAAACTAATTTATTTTATAATTTATATAACTATGTCAGATTTAAGTGCAAATGCTCAAAAAATTATGGACTTAGTAGAAGGTCTTACAATAATAGAACTTGCAGATTTGGTGAAAGCTATGGAAGAAAAATTTGGAGTTTCTGCTGCTGCTCCTGTTGCTGTTATGGCTGGTGGAAGCGCTAATTGAGGTGATGCTGATGCTGAAGAAAAATCTACTTTTGATGTTATTTTAACTTCTGCTGGAGCTGCTAAAATTGCAGTTATCAAAGTTGTTAGAGAAATCACTGGTCTTGGTTTAAAAGAAGCAAAAGACATCGTTGATGCTGGGGGTGAAGTAAAGAAAGGTGTTTCAAAAGAAGATGCTGAAGGAATGAAGAAACAACTTGAATGAGCTTGAGCTTCTGTTGAATTAAAATAATTCAAAAATTAAAAAAAATCTTTTCAAGATTTGAACTGACTCCACATAAGTGGAATGGAAATAAAACCCCATTCCACTTTTTTGATTTATGAATATAATTAAAAAAGTGTATTTACTTTTTAAAAGAAATAATATGACCAAAAAATTGTATACACAAGAATAAATATGTAAAAAACTGTAGCCAGAAGTATATAACTTTTACAGATGAAATTAAGATTGAAGCTTTAAAGCTTTATGATAAATGAATATTTTACAAAGATATATTCAGACATTTATGATTCCCAGAGTTCATAATTAATTCAGAAGTTCCTAGAAATGCAATTAAAGACTGGAGAAAGAAATTTAAAAATAAATGAATAACATGACTCGTGAATACTAAAAAATGAAGACCAAAGAAAGAAAAAGTAGATACATCCAAAATGAGTAAAGATGAATATATTGAGTATCTAGAAACAAAAACAGCATACCTAGAAGAGCTTCATAAAATAAAATACTGACATTACCCCTAAGGCACTAATATTTAATATAGCATACAAATTATCTTCAAAGTACGATAGCTATAAATTATGTAAGATAGCAAAAGTTTCTCTATCTTGATATTATAAGCACAAGAAGCTAATGCTTTCATGTAAAACTAAAAATGAAAGAGAGAAAAACGATTTAGAGCTAATCAAAGAAATTTCTTTAAAATCTAAACAAAAGAATTGATATAGAATGATAACAATGATGCTTAAGCTGAAATGAATAACAATGAATCACAAGAAAGTATTGAGACTAATGAACAAATATAATCTACTTGCTAAGATAAGAAGAAAGAATCCGTACAAGCAGATAATGAAAGCAAATCAAGAACATATTACTACAGAGAATAAACTGAACAGAGAATTCAGCTGAATAGGTCCTCTAAAGAAATTGTGAACTGATATCACATATATTAGGTTCAAATGAAAATGGATATATCTGTCAATCATAAAAGACATAATTACAGCTGAGATTCTTGCATCTAAAATATCAGATAATCTCTCACTATGAATAGTTCATGAAACATTGAGGAAATTGAAAGAAAGATATGCTGATTGAAAATTAAATGAGGCATTACTTCATTCGGATCAATGATTTCATTGTACTCATCCTAGTTTCTGAATTTGCATAAAAGAACTTGGCTGTATTCAATCCATGTCTAGAAAATGAAATTGCATTGATAATTCTCCAACTGAATCATTTTTCTGACATTTAAAAGATGAAATAGATATTTCAGATTGTAATAATATACAAGAAGTTGAAAAAAATATATAGAAAGCTATATATTCTATTACAATAATTCAAGACCTCAATGGTCAAGAAAAAAGATGACTCCTGTACAATACAGAGATCATCTATTAAAATCTTAACCCAGAGTTTTATTTCCATTCCACCAAATTGGGGGTGGTTCATTTTTCTGGGATTTTTATGTTCGCTGTCTTATTGTTCCATCATATTTACGATAATTTTTGATGATTCTGCTCTTGTTATAGGATAATTCGGTCTAAATATCAATTTATCATCTACAGTTTGTCAATCTATTATTCAAAGTTCTTTCGCTTTTTCTGCATAGGATATCATCCAAGTCTCTTTTATATCAGTAAAACTTGAGTTTAAAACAGTTGGAATTTCAATTCATTTAGCTTTTAGTAAAATCTTTATTGCTTCGGCTCTAGTAATTGAATCATTTGGTCTAAATATGGCTACTGATTTTTTGGTTTTCTTATTAACAATCTCTTGTCAACTTATAATTCATAATTTTTTGGCTTCCATAATATATGGTATCATCCAAGACACAGTCACATCCGAAAAATCTGTCGTAGCATATTCATCTGTTGAAACACCTAGTCATCTCATTACCATTTTTAAGAATTCAGCACGAGTAACGCTATTATTTGGTCTAAATGTCTTGTCATCATAGCCTCCTATTACTCATTTTGTATATAATTTTAAAATTTGTTCATAAGCAAAGGAATCTTGTATATCTGTAAAAATAATAGTTCAAGTCTGGGTTGTTCCAGTTTGAGTTGTTCAAGTTCATGTAGTAATAGAATTTGCTCATTTTAATACAAAATAAGTAAGATGATTTGTAACTATTGTTACTTTTCAGTTAATCACAGGAACATTTTGAAATTCTTGGAAATTTTTTAGGTCATTTGAAACATAAACTTTAATCAAAGATCCTTCTGCAAAACTCACATCCAATGTTATGCTAATAGATTTGTCAAATTGTAAAGAAGAATTATTACTTGCTCAAACCTTTATAAGTAAACCTCAAGCTTTTTCTATTGTTTCATTTGATATAATATTTGGAGCTTGAATAATTCAATCCCAAGTATTTGGTCAAGTAACCTTAGTTCAAGTTGGAATTTTTAGAGAATAATTAGATGTTGTAGAAGGTTTTAAAATAATTTCTCAGTCATTTCATGTTAATTGAGCAGTTTTTAAAGAACCAGACATAATTGCATCAACTTTAAGTGCTCATACAACTGTTTTTGAATTATCAACTGATCAGGATATAGAAACTATATTGGTAGTTAGATTATTATTTGCTCAGGTTCAAATAAAAGGAATATCACATTTGCCATCAAAATAATTTCAAGATTTATCTCCAAAAGGACAACTATCATATGGAATTGATGTCGAACCACCACCACCTCATCCTCCACCTCATCCGCCTCAAGATGAAGAAGAACCACAGGAATTACCAAAGGCTATATCAACTCAATCACAACTACATCAAATAGAATCACTACAAGATTGTCAGCTAGACACAGTAGTTTTTGTTCTTGTAAAAGTTTTTGTTATAATGGCAGACTGATTTCATGCTCAATCACGAGCAAAAAATTTCAAAGTTGTTGTATTAGTAAAAGTAAGAGCAGCAGTATATGTAGATGAGGCTGTTGTTGGATCGTTTCAATCAGTTGTATAATAAACTATAGAATCATTATCTTTTGTTATTGTAGCAGTTGTGGTAACATTAAAATTTCATCAATTAGGAGATACTGTAGGAATATTAATACCAGTATCATGAATAATACTTACGGTGTTTATGGTAGCAGGGCTTGCAACTATTCTTATAGCTATAGTATTTGAAGCATTTATCGTAAGTCAAGGAATAGTTGCTAACCAGTTTTTATTTCAAACTGAATTATCACAGTTAATTCAAGCTGTCCAAGCTCAACCATTTAGTTGATATTCCAAAGGAACAGAATTTCCTCAGATATCATAACTACATTTTCATTCTAGGTTTACTGTTGTTGTAGTTGTATATGTAGGAGCTCCGACAAAATCTATATAATCAATTCCTACGCCATATACAATAGTGTCACTATAAACTGGAGATCTATTTCAGGATGCATCTTTATATTTTACATATACAGTTTTTGTTCAGGCTCATGCTGTCAAATTCCATAATTTTGATGTATTATAAGCCTCCCAAGCTCATCAATCACAATTATTTGAAGTATCTAAGGCAGTGTTTGAAATACACATATTTGCAACAAAATCACTATCATCAATTGCTCATAATTCTAAAGAAGCATTTACATTATTTGTATTAGCATTTCAATTGTTGATCCTAATTCAAGTATTTGAACCAAGAGTATTTCAAACTGGTCAAGCAACATCAGCAGATCAAATTATAGTAAGACTTTTTGTTATTGCTTGATAAAGAGTATTTCAATTTATATCTTTTGAAGCAAGAGTAAGATTCACAGTATAAGGACTCAAAGAATTCGATAAACTAGCTCAAGGTGTAAAAGTAAGAGTTGAATTAGTTCAGTCAAATGCCTTAGAACCAGCTATTGTAGCATTATTTTTGTCTTTTAATATAAAATCTCACATAACTAAAGCACTATTCATACTTTCAGAAAAATCCAATACAACATTTTGATTATAATTGATTGAAATAGCTCATATAATATTTTGTCAATTTATTTCAAGTAAGATAGGTTGTGCAGAATCTCATTCTATAACTCACAAAGAATCTAGGCTACTAAAAGTAACAAGTCAATTTGAATATCAGGTTAATAAAACATCTGGTTTTATTCAATTATTCCAGGTATCATCTTCATTAAAAGTTACCCTTAAATTATTATCACTTCAAACATTATTTGCAAGAACAAATGAACCTGCAACACTATTTTTTCATCAAATATTTAGTTTAGTTAAATCATCAAATTTGGTATTATCAAAAACTTTATTAAAAGTAAAATCATATCAATCTATTTTACCATTATGATTGGAATCTAAAGTACTGGCTCAAATAATTTGAACATCTCAAGAGACATCCAAATTAATATTATTTGAAACTTGTCAAACATTAACATTGTCCCTTTCTAACATGTAGTACATAGCATGTGTTCATACACCAACTCAATTTGTAGTATAATTTACTTTTACTCTGGCATTACAACTTCAAGTAGTTTTACTTTTAAAAGTATATTCCATAGTTGTGGCTGTCTGAGCAACAACTATATCATCACAAGCTGAACTTGCTCAAACAACTGGAGCTCAGGCTACAGTAAGGTTAGCCGGCAATCAATTGGTTACAAGTCTATAATTTTTAGCAACACCTGAGTCATCAACTGTAATATTATAATACAACTGAAATTCTGTTCATGTATCTGCTACATTTATAGTATCAGTATACCCACCTAATAGAGTTAAATTTTTTATTCGATAACCCATAGTTAAAGTACTCGCACTAGCAAATTCTACCCAAGAAAAAGTATTTAATACAATAGCTAAAGCTAAAATAAAACTTATTTTTTTCTTCATAATAATATTATTTAATTACTAAAAAATTTTTGTTTTGAATTTCATAAACATGATTCACATCCATAATATTTAAATGATAATTTCATTCAATCAAGTCCTTAGGAATTTTGATTGCCATCACATTGTCATTTATCACACTAAAATCGGTATTTTTAAGAATCACATTATTACTAAGTTGAACTGATACCACACCTTTAAAACCATTTCACTGAACTGTAATATAACGAGGAATATCATTTTTAACGCTTCATGGGATTATACTCACTATATTTATTTTTTCTTTATTAAAAGTAAAAGTCACACTTTCATCTAAACTCAAAAGTTCCCCGTTTGTAAGAACCAAAGCGATAAAATAACTACCGTTATCAAAAATATTTTTATCTATACTTACAAAAAGCTTATTATCTTTAATTGATGGCTTAAAAGAAACTCATCAAATCATAATTGATTTCACAGAATCAATACCATTCTCACAATCAAGTTCAAAAAAATTATTAATATTTGAATCAAAATGTGTTATTGGAATAGACACATCTTCTTTGCTAATAATGTTTGTTCATATTTTTTTTGCTTCTTCCTTCTTTGGCTCTTGTTTTACTGTTTTATCTTCTGTGATTTTAATATCTTCAATTTTTTTATCATCTTGTTCCAAACTGCTGTCAGTAATAGCTTTTCAAGAAACATTTATAGAAAACACTTGTCAAGGAGCTACTTTAATTTTTCAATCTTTTGTTTCTTTTCAATTTACAAAAATACTTTCTATATTTATTTTGGATTTTAAATCATTAAAAAATAAATCAAGATCATATCAATTTCAAGAAAGATTTTTAAAAAAATAAAAATACTCTAAATTATCTCATTTTCTGTAGGGAACCTTGTCCTGAAAAGAAGTTTCCCAAGTCGTATTTCTTACATAACTTTTCAATTCATAATTTTCTTCTGAAAATTTTATTCATTTTTTATAAGTCAAAACCCCCAAAAGAGTTATAACTAAAAATACAGCACAAATTATTATAATTTTCTTTTTCATTTACTAGAAGTTATAAACAAATACAGGAATGGTTTTTGTTACAAAATTGGGACCATCATTCAAAGTAACTGTTATATCAAAGCTAGTATCAACTCAAGAAGCTGGTGCTATATAAGTAAAACTTATATAAGCAATTCCATTTTTTAGATTAGTGGAATTTGTCAGAGAACCATTAATAATACTCACAGCTCAATTAGGAGTGCTAATAGAATAATGAGTAGTATCTCATTCTACATCTTTCACTTGAAGTGATATATTTTGAATACCACCATATTCAACTTGTAATGGAGAATAATTAGGGTTTACAGACAAAACAACTGGAGCTTGATTAAGATTTCAG
>JAQUZJ010000092.1 GCA_028691375.1 Candidatus Altimarinota bacterium
GGGAGCCAAAAATTGGTATTACCATAAAAGAGTAGTTCGTTGAACGGCTCTTTTATTTTATATAAGAGCTCACTACCATCTTCTTCAAAGTTCGCAAATACAAAATTTACGAGTTCTCGTTTTTTTTGAGGTTTGCGAACTTTTAAATAGTTCATATGCTCTGTGAGCAAGTTCCAGTATATATGAAGAGGTTATCGAGAAAGCTTCATCTCACTTTGAATGGTCTTTGAGTTGTTCAAGAATATCCTAATCCCCTGTCTTCAGCTCTTGTACTTTTTTGTCATATTCATTGCTTGTAATACTCAATATCAACTCTGCTCTTTTTGTTTCATCTTCCACATCAAAATAAACAGAGAAATCCTCATATTTGAAATTATTGGTTGTTATTGGTCTTTTGAAAATCATACGGTTTTAGCAAAATATTTTTATATTTTAAAATTATTATTTCCAAATAAATATTACATTTCTTTCTTTGAAATATCAAAAAATCTTTCAAAGAATTTTATGAGTCTTTCAGTAACACTTTCACACTTTTTCGTATATTGACCACTTGGATCAAAACGAGACATTTTAGGTACGATTTTTGTTATACCCGTACCTGTTGTTGAAATACTTCAATCTCTAAAAGAATTTTCTACGAATTTATAAGTTTCATCATGATTAAGATTCTCTTCAGTGATAATTTTTTCAAGTTCTTCTACTTTCTTTCTTTCAACAAATTCAATCCAATCACCATCAACCGATGAAGAAACATCAAGAGATTCTATAAATTGTTCAATAAGATCTTTTTTATTACGAAGCTCTACACTTGATTCAATCGCTCTGTTAATATCAAATAATATTTCTTTATTTTTAGTATGATCAAGATGATATTTTTTGATAAGTTCTAGAATATAGTCAATATTTATTTCTATTTGCTTTATAAGTTCCATTTCAAACACCAAATCATCATTTATATTTTCTTTTTCATCATCTTTTCCTTTTCTAAATTCATTATACAAGTCAATATACATACTATGGTAATCCTGTATGTCTCTCGGTGACAAAATCTCCATGCCTATAAAATCATCAAAAGCTGTCAAAATATTACGAAGCCTTAAAATACCACCGTAAAGTTTGATAAATTCTTTTTGTGCTTTTTCTGATTCTATTCTTACTCAAAGAGGATATTTTTCAGTTAATTCTGTAATTAACGTTTTGTATCATTTTACTTCTTTCTCTTCATTTGCATAACCATTGTAGTATTCATCAAAAGTTTTAAGTAGCACAATTCCTCAAGCTTCTTTATCTCCAAATAATGAAATAGCATCATTTACTTTTTTTTCAAGATTACGGAAACAAACTATATTACCAAAAGTTTTTATACTGTTTAAAATACGATTTGTTCTAGAAAAAGCTTGTATAAGTCCATGTGATTGAAGATTTTTATCAACCCATAAAGTATTTAAAGTTGTTGCATCAAAACCAGTTAAAAACATATTTACAACAATAAGAATATCAATTTCTCTATCTTTAACTCTTTGACTTACATCTTTGTAATAATTTTGAAATTTATCAGCCGTAGTATCATAAGAAGTCTCAAACATTGCATTATAATCTTTTATTGCAATTTCTAAAAAATCTCTTGAAGTTGCATCAAGTCCAGTTGTATCTTCAGAATTTTCATCAATTGTTCCATCTGGTTCTTCTTCATTTGGAGAATAACTAAAAATAGTTGCTACTTTTAGTTTTTGATCACTTGGTAAATTCTCAAGTTGTTTTTGAAACTCAGTATAGTAGAGTTTTGCCATATCAATAGAAGATACTGCAAAAATAGAATTAAATCATCTGAGTCTTCTTTCTTTTAATTCATAAAAACTATTTCTTTTTGTTTTTTGGTCAAAATGTTCACGAATATATTGGACGATATTACTAATTCTTTTAGGCTCTGCAAGAGCTTTTTCTCTATCAATATTTTTTACTTTCTCATCTTCTATATTTTCAGCTTCTTTAATAGTTGAAATATAATCAACTCTAAAAGGCAATACATTTTTATCAGCAATCGCATCAACAATAGTATAAGTATGGAGTTGTTCTCAAAATGCTTGTGTTGTGGTTTTTAAATCAAAATGCCCAGTTGATGATGAATTTATCGCAAAAATAGGTGTACCAGTGAAACCAAAAATATAGTATTTTTTAAAAGACTCAGTGATTGCCTTATGCATATCACCAAATTGTGAACGATGACACTCATCAAATATCAAAACAATTTCTCAATCAAAAATACCATGACCTTTATTTTTCTTAATAAATTTATCAAGTTTTTGAATAGTGGTAATAATTATTTTTGCATTTGGATTTTCAAGTTGTTGTTGTAGTTTTGCTGTATTTGTATTACTATTTGCAGCTCACTTTTCAAACTTATCATATTCTTTCATTGTTTGATAATCCAAGTCTTTTCTATCAACTACAAATAATACTTTTTTAATATAAGGTAATTTACTCGCAATTTGAGCCGTTTTAAAACTAGTAAGAGTTTTTCATGAACCTGTTGTATGCCATACATATCAACCAGCATCAATTGTACCATGCTTTTTATAATTATAGCTTGTTTCAATTCTATTTATGATTTTTTCAGTTGCTACAATTTGATAAGGTCTCATTACAAGAAGTGATTTATCAGAAGTGAAAACACAATATTT
>JAQUZJ010000093.1 GCA_028691375.1 Candidatus Altimarinota bacterium
TGTTATAAAGGAGGAATACATCGATATCGACTTTGAATCGGCTCTTTCCCCAGTTGTTGTGAAAGCCTATTTACAAAAAGAAGACTCGAGAAATCAATACAAACATATAATAATGCCATTGAAGATATAGATACAAGAAGCAATATACTTAAAATACATTATTCTGAATTCCAATCCAGGATTTATTGTATGTCGAGGGCTAAGTGAAAAATTAATAAAGCTATTTCGTCACAAAAGCTAAAATACAATGAAGATTCTGGATCAAGTCCAGAATGACATAATTATTATAATTCAAAATTTACACTTTACATTATTTTCCATGCTAAACCAAATTAATTGATTAGAACAAAAAATTATAGAAAATATCTGAAAAATAAAAGAAGAAAATGAACTTGTGAATTATAAAAATGAAGTTTTTGGAAAAAGTTGAGAATTTACAAATATTCTAAAATGAATCAAAGATCTTGATGATGAACAAAAAAGGACCATCTGAAAAACTATAAATGACAAAAAAAATTCACTGCAAGAAAAATTTGAAGAAAGACTTTCTGATATTAGAAAAGAAACAATCAAAACAAAACTTCAAAATGAGTTTTTTGATGTGACAATTCCTTGAAACGAACAAAAAACAAGTCATGTGCATCCTTTAACTAAGGTATTATTTGAGGTAATTGATTCTTTTAAAAGAATGTGATTTGATGTTTATGAATCAAGAGAAATCACAACAGAATATTTAAATTTTGATGCTGTTAATGTACCAGCTACGCATCCAGCTCGTGATATGCAGGACACTTTTTGGCTTGAAGGAAAATGAAATGTGCTTTCTACACAAACCTCAAGTATGCAAAATGTAATCCTAAAAAGCAAAAAACCACCAATAAAATGTATAATTCCCGGAAGAGTTTTTAGAAACGAGGCAATCGATGCGAGACATGAAAACACTTTTTACCAAGTTGAATGACTTGTGGTAGACTCTGAAATTAGTATGGCAAATCTGAAACATACAATAAAAACAATGTTATCTGATCTTTTTTGAAAAGAAGTTACCATAAGAATGCGTCCTGGATATTTTCCTTTTGTTGAGCCAGGAGTTGAAGTTGATTTTTCTTGTACTTTCTGTGATTGAAATAAGGACTCAAAATGTAGAGTATGCAAATGAAGTGGTTGGATCGAATTTATGTGAGCTTGACTTATACATCCAAAAGTACTCATAGAGTGATGACTAGATCCAGAAAAGTACACTTGATTTGCTTTTGGTTTCTGACTAAATAGACTTGTGATGATAAAATATTGAATAAATGACATAAGATATTTCCAAAATCCAAATATCAATTTTTTAAAACAGTTTTAATTTAGTTCTTTTAGTACAAATTGAATTTTTTTAAACAATCATGCTATTTATTAAAAAATTCAATATATTTACTCCGTTTTCAACTAAAATTTCTTTTTTATCTTCTTTATTTAGAGCTCTTATTATTTTTATAATATAAAGATGGTTTTTGATATCTAATTTCAGTGACTCTTTTATTAAGTAATAGGAATATTCATCAATTATATCTGATTCATAAGCCATATTTATATTTTTTCTATTTTCTTCCTTAAATCAATTTTTGGCACTTAGACATATTCATCAAATACTAAGTCAAAATTTCTCGAAATTGTAATCATTTTGTATGTCATAATTTTCTAAAAAAAGAGGATTTTTAATAAAATTATCACGATTTTCTTTGTCCAATTCAATCTCATCAACTTTGTTGTGATATTCAAAAAATGTGTTTGGTAAAACAACATCTCAAACTAAATGTTCATTATTTAAAGAATTTGCAAAGTCTAGATTTATATAAGCTTCTGGCTCGAAGTTTTCTTTTAGTGAATTTAATCATTCTAAAATCTTATCATCACTACTTTTTAAGAGTATAAAATTTTCTCTTCTAAAAAACTCAATTCATTTTTCTGAATTATGAATATCAAATTTTAATGTGTAACTTTCTTTGATTTTCTCCGCAATTTCTGGCGAACTAGTAATGACTCCGAGTAGCATAATTGATTTGTAATTTTTAAATATACTCTTATTATAAGAAAAAATTAATTATTAAAAAGTTTTATATGGATTTTTTTCAAATTGTTCTAATTTGTCTAGTGGTTTTTGCTATTGGATTTTTGTTGTGAAAATTTTTAAAACTTAAAGAAATTGCAAAAAATAGAAAGGAAGCAGTTAAAAAATCAAGAGAAGTGATATTATGAGATGTGTATGAGAAAATCTCACCATTACTTGAAAACTTTCCTTATTCTTATAAAGATTTAGTTTTTCTTGGCAAATGAGTGGATTATATTGTTTTTGATTGATTATCTAGCGGTAATTTATCAGAAATAGTTTTTCTAGAAATAAAAACAGGAAAATCAACATTAAACAAAAATGAAAGAGACATAAGAAATGTAGTTAATGCAAAAAAAATTAGGTATGAGGAGTTTAGAATGTAGAAAAAAATTAAAATTAGTAAAAAATGAGACTGTAAGAATTAACTATTAAGAAATATCTGAAAAACTACAAAAAAATCTCAAAAATTGAGATTCTTGAGATTTTTTTGTAGTTTTTCTAAAACGGTGAAGATTTTTAGTATTTAGC
>JAQUZJ010000094.1 GCA_028691375.1 Candidatus Altimarinota bacterium
AAGCAGAAGCTCAAGTAAAAGTAATGACAACTTCTGAAATCGAAGCAAAGATAGCAACGGCTAAAGATTTTTACTGATTTTACCAAGATTTGTGACCAAAATACCAAAAAATAGCTTTGAGCTGAATTGAAACAGACTTAAAAAATCCAAAAAACTCAAATTCAGATGAATATTTTTGGACAATGTTTGCAAATAATATTGAGAAAGCTAATAGTCAAAAAACAGCTGACAAGAAAGCTAGTGCAAATGCAGCAAAATCAAATTTAGAATGATTACAAAATGTTGCTAAAGGAATTAAATAACATTTTATAAATGATAAGGGTCTTAAAAAATAAGACCTTTTTTAATTCTCAAAATTTGTATTAAAAATGAATTTATGTTAGTATCGAAGTACATATTTTAAATTTAATATAAATATATGAATGAAGCATTTGACTTTAAAGCTAATTTAAAAGCTAAATTGACAGATTCTTGAATGGTCGAAAAAACACAACAAGATAAAGCAGAAACAATAGAGAAAGAAACAAAAAAAGAGATTAAATCATTAAAAGATCTTTTAAAACCTATTTTTTCAAAGGACACTCTAAAGCCTGTATTAGAGGAATTTGCAAAAAAATTTAATATTAGTTCTGATCCAGATGATGTACTCAGTTTTATTAACAAAGATAATTCCAAAGATTTCTTAGAAATCTATAAAACCATCGCCTTCACACAGGCAAGATCTTGAGACAATGCTTATCTTGAGGACTATAAGGACACTCTAAAATCATTCCTTAGTTCTTGAATGATTTCACAGGTTGATTTTATGTGATTCCAAAACGAACTCAAAACCTTTGAAAAAGATTTGGGTACATACAAGAAGATTGAACCAAAAGCAGAATTACAACTTGATAATTCTTATGAAAAAATAGATGACAAGATCTATATGAGCAACAATGAAGAATCAAATACTCTTCTAGAATTTGAAAGTCTGGATAGTACAAAAGCAAAGCAGACCATTTCTTGTAAGAAGTGAAACTTTAATATTCAATATACCGTGAATATCTGACAAGTTGATATTGATTCACTGGATAAACAGAAAACAAAGGTTATATCAGATTTAGATAAACAAATAAGAGATTTACAGACGGAAATCAAATCATATAGCGATATTATTGATCATATGAAAGTGTTACAAACAAAATGATCTTGAAATCTAAGCATCGAGGATAAACAATTCATATTAGAAAAATGATTGTGATTTTCACCAAAACAAATAGAAGCAAATATCAATAAACAATTCCAAGACGATGTCTTTGATGCGGTGCTACAAAGAGTTCAACATACCATTGATCCATTGAATGCACAACTAACAGAAGCACAACAGGCTAGAGCATCTAAAGATGCCGAATTTGAGGAAAAGATCAAAACAGCCGAAATCGACAATAAACTTTCAATAGATAGCAAATCAATTCAAAATAATAAAAATAAGTATTCGGAGAAAATAACAAGTTTTGTTGATGAAACCTTTGGCGAAAATGTGGACTGAAATGTATTAAAACAGATGTTTATTGAAGTAAATAATAGACGCGCTAGTTTTGGAATTACTAATGAGTTTCAATTTATAACCTTTATTAATAATCCAGAAAATGTCGTGCCTGATGTTTCACAAGCTAATCTGAGAGACGAAATGGTTATGGCTTCAAAACTTGTTAAGGATGTGTTTATCGGTAAAAATACAGATTGCTTTTTTGATTGAAATAATTTGAAAACCACTTGATCCAAAATAGATAAAGACCAATTCGAAAAGTTTATAAAAGCCAATTCCGATGATTACCCAGGCTTAAAAGACTTGCCATATACAGACAAAATGAGCAAGACAATTATTAATGAGATATTGAAAATTACCCATCACACTCCACTAAGGAGTTTTTTTAAAACCAAAATTACCAAAAACTCACCACAAAATTTGACAATTCTTAAATATACCTATAATTCTAAATAGATAATACTCGATTATATCTAATCAGTACAAATAAATTGAACAATATGACAACAACAAAACTTGATCCACATGAAAAACTTGTTTTGACAGAAGAGGATATTTTAGAAATAAGAGCCATAAAACAAGAAAATGTTTGGTATGATTGGAATGATGTTAAAGCGTATCTTAAAATTAAAGATGAAATAGAAGATGATGTTGCAGTATAGGGTAGCTTTATCTAAAAAAGCATTTAATTATCTGACAAGACTTTCTTCTATAGATAAAGAAAGGATTCAAGAAAAGCTAGATTTAATATGATTATGATATTTTCATCTGTGTGATATAAAGCAATATGAATGAGCAGAAAACACATATCGCTTAAGAGTTTGAAACTATAGAATAATCTATGAAAGAAGAGATTCAGAACTAATTATACAAGTAATTAAAATTTGACCCAGATGAGATGTGTATAAATAAGATTGAACAAATCAAAGATTAATTAAAAAAACAATATAAACATTCGTCAACAGGTTTTCCTTTAAATTAAGCAAATCTTAAGCAGAAATTGGTATAAAATGAGTAGTTTATAAAAC
>JAQUZJ010000035.1 GCA_028691375.1 Candidatus Altimarinota bacterium
AATATTTATATAGGTAAAGATTTATAAAATGAAAATTCAGGAAGTAAAATTCTTAAAAAGCATTACTGAAAATGAAGAAGATATTTTTCCTTTGATTGATAAAAATAAAAAATATCAGATACTTTTTCTTGGAAGATCAAATGTGGGAAAATCCTCAGTTATAAGTTCATTATTGTGAAAAAAAGATCTTGCTCATTCAAGTGCTAAAGCTTGAAAAACTAAAACGATTAATATCTTTGAGGTAAATAAAGATTTTCAATGTTTGGATTTTCCATGATATTGATTTGCTCGTTGAAATAAGGAAAACAAAGATAAATTGAGAGATATAATTCTGAATTATCTTCAGTCAAATGTTTCAAAAAACCTCAAAGCTGTGATTATACTTGACGCCTTTGTTTGACCGACAGTTTTGGATAAAGAAGTCTTTGATTATATAGATGAAAAATGAACCCAAATTCTTCTTATTCTAAATAAAGTTGATAAAGTAAAAAGACAAGAATTAGAAAAAACCATCTTAAAAGTCAAAGAATATTTTGGTAATACAAAATATATTTTTTATTCTTGCAAAACTAATAATTATAGAGAAGATTCATTAAAATTGGTTTTTGAAAGATAAATATAAATTTAAAAAAGTTACAATTTGTAACTTTTTTTCACTTTTTTGAAATATTTTTTTTAAAATTACGTATGAACCCTACGGAGTGAATAACTCTCGTCTTAAAGGACGTTAAACAATCCCCAACCCCCTTATTTGTCCTTATTCAAAGGACAAAAACCTCTCCTTCTAAGAAGGAGAGGTTTAAAAAAAGCTATGTATTCAAACAATTAATCTTACCTATCTCATCTTCTATTATCATTCCTTCTGGGAGTGCTTGAATTTCTTCTAGAATCACTTGAACTACTCCTTCTTACACTACTATCAGAACTTCTTTTACTATCAAATCATCTTCCAGAATCTCTATTATCGGATCTTGGTTTTCTTTCTTCATATCATCTAGAATTTTCTCTGGGTCTTCTTTCATCATTTCATCTAGAATCTTCCCTTGCTATTCTTTTTTCTTTTTCCGCAAAATAACCACTTTTCTGTCCATCCTTATTATCCCATCTAGATGCAATTTCTTTTCTTCTTGGTCAAGTGTTTGCTTCCGGATTTTCAAATTTTGTAAATCATTCACTATCTCTTCTTGGTGGTCTAGAATCGTTTGAAGATGAAAAATTTCATCCTCAAGAGGATCTTCCATAGCTTCATCTTGCTCAAGAGGATCTTCCATAAGATGAACTTCATCCGGATCTTCATCATCTGGAATATCATCCAGAGTTTCTACCTCATCATGAAAAACTTCTTCTTTGTTCTACTTGTCTTTCTATTTCATTTCATTCCTCATCAACTTGTTTGATTTTTATTTTATTGCGTCTTTCTATATTCTTTAGAGACATTTTTTCTTGACTAGATACAAACATTATTGCTTTACCTTCAGCTCAAGCTCTTCAAGTACGACCAATACGATGAATATAGGATTCAGGATCAATAGGCACATCTAGATTCACAACTAGATCAATATTTTTTATATTCAATCAACGAGCAGCAACATCTGTTACAACAAAAATATCAGATCTTCATTCTTGAAAATCTTTCAAAGCTTTGAATCTTTCTCTTTGTCTCATGTCACCATTCAAAAAATCAGATCTAAATCAATCATCTTTTAGGTCTCATGCAACAATCTCAGTATCTCTTTTTGTCTGCACAAAAACTAAAGTCTTTTTTGAATTGTTTTTCTTAATATATTTTTTGAGAGCATCATATTTGTCCAAATGTGCAACTTCCATAAAAGAATGGTCAATTTTTTCTACTGTAATACTGTCTGTTGCTTTGATAAAAGTATAATTTACTCATAGGTATTTTTCTACCATTGATTTTAATTCATCTGTAATTGTAGCGGAAAATGCAAGAGATTGTTTTATGTTCTTCATTGAACCCCAAATAAAATCAATATCATCAATAAATCACATATCAAGCATTCTATCTACTTCATCTAGTACAAAATATTCTACATTTTCGAGCCTTAAAGCCCTTCTTTCAATAAGATCTATTACCCTTCATGGAGTTCAGACAACGATTGTCTGGTCTTTACGAAGCATATCCATTTGTTTATAAATAGAAGAACCTCCAAAAACAGGAAGTGATCTTATGTACATAAAAGCCGAAAGAGCAACTATTTCTTCGCGAATTTGCATTACAAGTTCACGAGTTGGTGCAAGAATTAGAGCTTGAACTCAAGGTTTTTTTAAATCTATACTTTGCAAAAGTGATATTATGAAAGCTGCAGTTTTTCCGGTACCAGTTTGAGATTGTCCGATGATATTTTTTCCTTTTATATATTCAAGGATAACTTCTTCTTGAATTTTTGTTGGTGTTTCATAACCAAGTTTATCAAGTCAAGCAATAATCTCAGGATTGAGATCAAAGTCTTTAAAATTCATATGTTTTTAATAATTAGATAATAAAAAATCTTCTTTTTTGCCTGTTTATTGCCTTTATTTTAAAGGTCCTAATTAAGAAGATTTTTTATCTACCTCACAAAACCTCAAAAAAGAAAAATGTTATAAAAACGGCATTATTGT
Organism: Candidatus Altimarinota bacterium; assembly: GCA_028691375.1. Taxonomy (GTDB): domain Bacteria; phylum Patescibacteriota; class Gracilibacteria; order BD1-5; family UBA2023; genus STD2-258. Next base: position 2,623 of record JAQUZJ010000035.1, read on the forward strand.
ATATAAATATATTAAAAACACAAAAAGAAAGTAAAAAACTTTGATTTTTCTTTTAATAATATAGAATTACAAGGTTTTAAAATTATAAATATTTTTATGCAAGGTATAAAATCACTTCATAAAGTTTCAAAAAAAGAACTTAAACATGTTATAAATATCTTTATTGAAGCTTTTTGATGAAACTATACTTTTTATTGATCAAAACCTAAAAAAAGAAAATTAAAATATTTATTCAAATTTCTTGTACTTTCTTGATATTATAGAGGAACAATTTTGGCAACATCTCCAAAAATGGAATGAGCAAGCATATGGATAAAGACGACTTGAAGAAAATTTAGTTTAAAAGGTATTATCAGAAAGTGAGGCTGGAAATTATTTTTGAATTTACCATTTGTTAATTTTGTAAAATTATCTATAGTTTGACTCATATTGGACATCAAACAAAAAAAATGGGCACCTTGATTGCACTGGTATCTTAAGTTCATAGCTATAAAACCAGAATTTCAAGGAAAATGATTTGCAAATTTTATTATACAAAATATGCTTTATGAAGTTGATAAAGATGGTTTAGTTTGCTATTTGGAAACTCAAAATCCTAACATAATACCTTTTTATGAAAAATATGGTTTTGAAGTTGCAGAAAAATTTAGTATTTTTGGTAAGCCAACCCGGGCTGTAATTAGAAAACCACAAAAGATTTTATAACTAATTTATTAAGTATGTGACTGAATAACTCTTTTTTTTCTGAAAATTTTGAAGATCAGAAACTTAAAATTGAAACTATAACTTTTTGAAATTCTTCGGTTTCTTTTTGTGCAGAAAGATGATGACTTATTATTTCAATCAAATTAAACTGAACTGAGATTTTGTATTTAAATGAAGAAACTTTTTGTGATTTATCTAAAAATGTAAGATGAGGAATTCCTGTTATGTTTCCAAATGCTTGACCACTGGAAGATGAAAAACAAAAAGTACTTTGATATAATCTAAAACAACATTGATTTGCTAGAAATTTATCTTGGGAATCAAGAATTATTTGAGAAAATAAATTTGTAATGACACTAAAATCCAGTGAAAAAACTAAAGAAATATTTGATTTTGATTTTATATTTGAAATAGAATGTGAACTTCAAGAAAAATCTATAAAAATAAACCAAAAAGTTCAAAATACTTGAAATAAACCTCTTCCGGTTTCTTCTTGATTACATCCTTATTTTAAAGTAAAAACAGAAGATAAAAAGCAGATTGAGTTTTTACTTAACTGGAATAATAAAGTAGAAACAGACTTTGAAAGTCGGTCAATTTGATGAACTGATTCAATTAATAACCCTTGAAGTTTTCAGGTTTTTATGCCTTGAATTTGAAAATTACAATTTGCTTATTCTTGATTATATAAAAAAGTTTGGATTCGGTCAGAAGAATGAAAAGATTTTGTCTGCATAGAACCCGTTATGAATAATAAGTGATGATTAATAGACAATCCTCAGATAATAAAACCTTGAGAAAATTTAGTTTTAGAAAATAGCATTAGTCTGATTTAGGGTAAAATTCTTTTGATTTCCATATAATTTTTCTTACTATGGTGCAAGATTATTATTAAATATTTTACATATGCAAAATGATTCTTATTCACAGGTAGTTCAATTGGAACAAGTTAATACTTTTGTTAGAAAGGTTTACTTTTGGATGACCGTTGCTCTTGCTATAACAGCTTGAGTTGCTTTTTATGTTACAACGAATTCTATTTTGGTTAGCATTCTATTAAGTAATTATATGATTTTGATATTTTTACAACTTTGACTTGTCATTCTTTTTTCATTTTTATTGAATAAAATATCGACTTCTCTTGCAATTTTTCTCTATGTTGTTTATGCTGCAATAACTTGATTGGTTTTTTGAGTTGTACTTCTTGCTTATAGTATAAGTACTGTATTTCTTGCATTTGCCATAACTGCGTGATTATTTTTGTTTATGAGTATTTATTGATATTTTACAAAAACTGATCTTACATCTTTTTGAAATATATTAATAATGTGACTAGTTTGACTCGTGCTTGCTAGTCTTGTGAATTTGTTTGTACATAGTGATACTTTTTCCTACATTCTTTCCTATATAGGAGTTCTTATTTTTACCTGACTTGCAGCTTATGATACACAAAAAATTAAAGAAATTTGACAACAATCTATTGAATCATGAGAATGAGATAAATTAGCTATTATGTGAGCCTTTAGTCTTTATTTAGACTTTATCAACCTGTTTCTTTCTATTCTAAATATTCTTTGAAGCAAAGATTAAAAATAGAATTTAGTATTTATTTTGTTTCATTTCCTCAACGAAATCAAAAACCGAAGTTTTATATTTGGTAACATCTTTATTATCCTGAATCCATTTTATTATAATTAATATTTTATCTGGATCTCAATCAGTCTGTAAATCAATTTTATATTTATAACCTATAAAAGATTTATAATATCCGACTGTCGTTGGGGTATTTTTATGTATTTTTTTATCAAGAAAACCTTTTATTTTTTCCAAAAATTCATCAAGACTTATATTATAAAGCTCTTTCTTGTAAATAATTGTTAAACTTTGTAAAAATACAGCACTTTCATAACTTCATTTTTTGCTTATAATATCAGTAACAAATTTGTTGTTTGGTATTTTATGCACTTCTCAAATATATTCTCAATTCTCACTTTTTCAAATTATAGTAGCATGCATCATATCTATAAAAATCACTTCTCATGCAAGATTTCAAATTTTTATAAAATCTCAGACTCTATATCTCGAAAAAAGTATTATTAAAAATCAGAAAAAATTTAGTATAAAATCTTTTAACATAACTATAATTGCACCAAAAGCAATCAATAAATATCCAAAAATTCACCTATTATAATAGAATATTATTCATATAAAAAGTCATATTCAAACAATAGCATAAATTATATTTATAACTTGCATTTTCTCATAATATTCAAACGCAAGCGGATTATTTTCATTTTCCAATTTAATATAATTTGTTTTTAATTTTTTTCTTATATGATTTTTGAGAAAAAAGGCTCAAATATAAAGTAAAATTAAGAATCCTACAACAAAATAAGAAATTATTTCTTGTTTTGACATGCCTAGTTTTGATTTTTCAATTTGACTACTAAGTTCTTGATTTTGTGTTTTAAGTTCTTCGATCAAAAGAACTTGTTTTTTATATTCATTTATAACTTCTTTGTTTTTTTCTACTTCACTTGCAAGGTCATCTTTGAGTTTTAGATATTCTTTACTTTCACTTTGAGAAGTTTTGATTTTTACGTTCAAGTCTGCATTTTGTTTTTCCAAATCATTTATTTGATTTTTTAAAAGACTTTCTTGTTTATCCAAAATTACTTTAGTGTCTTTTATATTGCTTGTAATTCAAGAAAGAGCTTTTGTATCTACAGATGTTCAAGATTGAGAAGTTCAGGAAATTATTATTTCTCAAAGGGTCTTTTCTTCTCAATAAGTTATACTCAGACTAAAAACAATAAGTAAAGTCACAAAAAATATTGTGATAGGTTTTTTCATTATTTTGAAAATTAATTTTAACTGAATTAAATATAATCCTAAAGGTCAAAAATGCAAGTTATAAAAGTTTGTATTTTTGAGATTTTAGATTTTTTAATTTCAATATAAACTTGATTTCTCAAACTTAAAATATATAGTGTTCGACGTTATTTCACAATTATCAAAAATGACTTTTCTAACACAAAACCAACTTATAAATTGACTAAAAAATATCAAAAAAAATTTTTCTGAAATATATATTGATAAAGTATTTTTTCTTGATTATTATACTCTGGAAAACAGCAAAAAAACTGAATTAGGAGATTTGGTTTATAAAGCAAAAAATCCTTGAAATAAAAAACTTTTGGATGAAGTTTTGAAAATTATTATCAGGCCAATTAATAAGCTTATCCAGAAAGAAAAAATAGATTGAGTTATTTTTATTCCTTCGACTATCAAGAGAGAAATTCAATTTCTGGAGGAAATTGAGAAATGATTAAATTTAAATTTACCAAAAGTAAAAATTGTTAAAATTTCAAAAAATATAAGTCAAAAATCAATTTTTAAAAATGAAGATAGAAGCAAAAATTCTAAGGAGACTTTTGAGTTAAAAACTTCGGTTAAAACTTTTCAAAAAATTCTTATCATTGATGACACAATAACTTCTGGGGCAACCATGAATGAAATTTCAAAAAAAATTAAAGATTATTGAATTGCTAAAGAAGCTGTAGGTTTTGCTATTGTTTGAAGTTTTAGAGGAGTTGAATTAATAGAAGAAATATAAATAATTTTTTGCAAAAAATAGATTTTTTATTATATTCTATGCGAATTGTTTTTCGAACAATTGTTTTTAAAATGTTTATTTTTATTTTTTAATCTTAACTCCCATGTTCTCAGAACAAAATGTTATGTTATTCATTTTTGGTAGTTGAATTTTGGCTATCATATACTGAGTTATCTATATTAGCTTAATTCTCAAATTACCTGCTGGTAATGAAAAAATGCAAGAAATTGCAAAAGCTATTCAAGTTTGAGCAAAAGCTTTTTTGAATAGACAATATAAGACTGTAGCAGTCGTTGCTGTAGTTCTTTTTATCTTAATTGGTTGGAAATTGAGTCGGGTTACTGCTATTGCATTCCTAGTTTGAGCATTTTTGTCGGCTATGGCTGGTTATATTGGTATGAACATATCTGTAAAAGCAAATGTTCGTACTACAGAGGCAGCAAAGTGATGAATGAAAAAAGCTCTTGATGTTGCAGTTAAAGGATGAAGTATTACCTGAATGCTCGTGGTTTGACTTGCATTACTTGGAACTGCTTGATTTTTTTACATTGCAAAAGGAAATATTTCAAATACAAAAGAAATTCTTGATGCACTTATTGGTCTTGGATTCTGAGGATCTTTGATTTCGGTTTTTGCTCGTTTGGGATGAGGAATTTTTACAAAAGCTGCTGATGTATGAGCTGATCTAGTTGGTAAAGTAGAAGCTGGAATTCCTGAAGATGATCCTAGAAATCCTGCTGTAATTGCTGATAATGTTTGAGACAATGTTTGAGACTGTGCTTGAATGGCTGCTGATTTATTTGAAACCTATGTAGTTACAATGATTGCTGCAATGTTACTTACGCCTTTAGCTAGTCCTGCACTTATTACTCTACCTTTTATATTGGGTTGAGTTTCTATTATTGCTTCAATTATTGGTATATATTTTATCAAACTTGGAAAAAATGGAAATATAATGTTTGCTCTATACAAAGGTCTTATTGCTGCTTGAGTTTTATCTGCAATTGCATTTTATTTTGTTTTCACAAATTTTGTATGAGGAACTTTAGGTTTTAATTTATACCTAGCTTCTTTAATTGGTCTTGCTGTAACTGGTCTTATGATTGTTATTACTGAATACTATACTTCTACTGAATATGGTCCTGTAAAACAAATTGCTCAATCTTCTACAACTGGACACGGTACAAACATTATTACTGGTCTTGCTGTATCTATGAAATCTACCGCATTACCAATTCTTGTTATTGTTGCTGCTATTGGATGTGCTCATTATTTAGGTGGTCTTTATGGTATTGCTATTGCTGCTGTTTCTATGTTATCAATGGCAGGTATTATTGTTACAATAGATGCTTACGGACCAATCACAGACAATGCCTGAGGTATTGCCGAAATGGCTGAATTAGACAAAAAAATTCGTGATATTACTGACCCATTGGATGCTGTAGGTAACACTACAAAAGCCGTAACAAAAGGTTATGCAATTGCTTCTGCTGCACTAGCTTCTTTAGTTTTATTTGCTGATTACGCTAGCAAAGCTGGAAATGTAGATTTTTCTATTAATAATCCTATGGTTCTTATTGGTTTATTTATAGGTTGAATGCTTCCTTATTTCTTTGGTGCGCTCGCTATGCAGGCTGTAAGTAGATCTGCATGATCTGTAGTTGAAGACGTAAGAGCTCAATTCAAAGAAAAAGCTGGAATAATGAAATGAACTGAAAAACCAGATTATGGTAGAACTGTTGATATTGTTACAAAAGCTGCTCTAAAAGAAATGGTAATCCCATCTTTGATTCCTGTTGTTGCTCCAATTTTAGTTGGTTTTATCTTATGAAAAGCTGCACTTTGAGGACTTCTTATCGGTACTATAGTTACTTGAATATTTGTAGCAATCTCAATGACTTCAGGAGGATGAGCTTGGGATAATGCAAAAAAATATATTGAACAAGGAAATTTTTGATGAAAAGGTTCAGATGCTCATAAAGCTGCTGTAACTTGAGATACTGTAGGTGATCCATACAAAGATACTGCTGGTCCTGCTATCAACCCAATGATTAAAATTATCAATATTATTGCACTTCTAATTGTTGCAATGTTAAAATTTTAGATTTAGATATAAAAAAATAGCTAGAATTCTAGCTATTTTTTTAAATAAGTAAAAAGTTCATTTAAATATAAAATGGACTTTTTTATTTGTTTTTATAAAATGCTTTTGTTTTTTTATTTGTTTTTGTAAGAATAAGATGTTCGTCACTCTCGAGAAATTTTCTTGGATAAGAAAATTTAGTGGCAATCCAAATCTGCTAAATATTTGTAATTCTCGCAGAAATTGGGGAATTCAGAAAATGTTGATTAGAGCAAAAATTAGAACAATAATTAAATAATGAACGACGGAAATTATATCTCGGATTAAGTCCGGGATGACGAAAACATAGAAAATAATTGTGGCAATCCAAATCCACTTAAAATGTCCATCATCCTCAACTTGATTGGGGATTCAAGTAGCCTCAATGGATTGCCACGTCGTTCCTCCTCGCAATGACGAACAAGATTACTACGGTCACTACCGTTCCTTGTCATAACGAAACACAGATTGCCATTTCTAGTGAGTTACGAAAAAAAAATTTAAAATTTAAAATCTAGTTTGTGTCTACAAAAAAGGTTTATTCAAATACTATTGCACAAATTGGAAGTAAGGTAATGACGGCTTTTATAAGTATTTTTCTTATAAAGGTTTTGACGAATTATTTGAGTATTGATGAGTACGGACTTTATTCGAAGATTTATAATTATTTGTCAATTTTTGCGGTGATTGCTGATTTGGGGCTTTATACTATTACGATCAGAGAAATTTCTGAGAACAAAGATGATAAGTCTATGGTTCAAAAAATCATCTGAAATATGCTGACAATTAGAATGTCGCTCTGACTTATGATTATTCTTTTTTCTGTTTGAGTCGCTTTTTTCTTGCCATGATATAATACAAAATTAGCTCTTTGTTCTATTTTTATTGCTTCGATTTTCACACTTTTTGGACTTCTTGATAGTGCGATTAGGTCACTTTTGCAGGCTTATCTCAAGACTGAATTTTCTTTTATTTCAACGACTGTTTGAAGGATTGTGAATTTTATAACAATTCTGCTTGTTGCTTTCATTATTTTTCCAGAAAGTGCGATTCAAAATAATCCAGATTTGAGATTTTGGGCTTTTATTGCTGTGATGATTTCTGGGCTTATTTGAAACATTGTAATGACCGCGATGATCTATAATTATTCCAAAAAAGTTGAAAAAATTAGCTTACATTTTGATTGGGATTATATCAAACATTTGTTCAAAATATCGCTTCCTTATGGGGTTGCGTTGTTTTTGAATGTAGTTTATTTTAAAGTTGATGTTGTATTACTTTCTGTTCTTGAACCTAGAGCTATTGCGGACCGTGATATTGCACTTTATGGGGTTCCAATGAAGATAGTTGAAGTCGGAATGATGTTTGGAACATTGTTTCTTAATTCAATGTTACCACTTTTTACAGAATCTATAAAGAAAAAAGAAAAAGATAAATTACTTGACCTGATCGGCAAAGCTTACAAATCTTTGGCTTTTCTTGGAATCTGAATTGTAGCTTATCTATTGGCGCACGGTAGGGAAGTGATAACTATGATTTCGACTTCGGATTATCTGGACAAAACTTTGAGGTATAATTCGCTCGATGCATATAACGTAGTTATTTTTATATTTTTTGCTTACTTCATTTCTTCTATTTTCACTTACCTACTTATAGCCAACAACGAACAAAGCAAACTTCTTAAGGTCAATCTTGTTATTACAACTTTTAATTTGATTGGAAATATTATTTTTATCCCATATTTTTCATTTTTTGGATCTGCTATTATTACTCTTATTTCTCAGTTTTTACTTCTTGGTTTTACTTATTATCACACGCATAAACTTGCAAAATTTAACTTTTTGCCGAAGTTTAGTTTGGTTGCTATTTTAATAGGATTTTTGGCTTGAATATCAAGTTTTTTGTTTTTGAATTATGTTCATTTACCATTTACTATTGAAGTAATAATTTCAACTTGTATTTTTGGCACAATTTACTTGTGATTGTTTTTTGGACTGCTCGGAAGGGGATTTTTGGAAACTGTTTTAAAAAATATGAAGAAAGGGAAGTGAGGAGAGATAGAATAATTTTCTTGACAAAATATTATTTTTCATTATTTTCTAATTACAAAAATAAAAAATATGGAAGGGGATAAAATGTATGAAAAAAACAATTCTAATCTATTTTCTTTTTTCCTTGTTAATAAATATTGTATTTATATGCTCAGGGACAATTAAGTCACCAATAAATTTTATCAACTTCATTATCGGAGTGTTTCTAATGCTAGTGGCAATAGCATTTGCTAGGCTTATGATTGAGACAGAAGATGTTTTGAAAAAATATTATTGGAAAGTTCATTAAACCCTGTAATTCAAAGCTAAAGTTTTCTGAAAATTTGAAAGAATTTTTAGTAAATATGAGCTTTAAGCAAAATCCGTTCAGAATGAACGGATTTTTACTTTTTCACTTTTTTCACCAATTTTAATCCCC
>JAQUZJ010000095.1 GCA_028691375.1 Candidatus Altimarinota bacterium
AATTATCTTCATCTTCAGGCGGCTCTTCATGGACGTTGTCTATTGTTTACGTTATTTGCTTGTCTTCATTTACCAAAGTTATTTGGATTATGAAAAATCTGAGCTCTGGATAATTGTATATTTGGTAATGTAACTGGTTTGGGCTTCTCTACAACCTCTTCTGTATTTTCAAGATTGTTTTCTTCTTCATTTTGAATAGGATTTGTCATATTTTATAGGTAAATAATAATACTAAAATATTATATATGGAATGAATATTTGTGCAAATTTAATGGATTAAATTCTAAATTCTTGAATTTTATTTCTTCTCGTATTTTCTCCACAAAACTAAATAGTAGAATGTCGGCAATGATACAAGCGTAAAGAAAGTTGAAACAGTAAGACCGAATATAATTGAAAGTCATAATGCTACCCACATTGGATTCGAAACTGTAAGTGGAATCATACCAAGCACAGTACAAATTGAAGTTAAGAAAACTGGCTCAAGTCTTGTTTTTACAGCATCTATTATACTTTCCTTAAATTCTATTCATTCTTTTATATTTGCATTTATTTTATCAAAAAGGATTATTCAGTTTCTTACAACAATTCAAAAAAGTGCAACTAATCAGATAAGACCAGGAAAAGAAAGTGCTTGTCCAAAAAATACAAGTCCATAAAATACTCAAATTAAAGAAAGTGGAATTGTGGTAAGTGCAAGTATAGCCTGTCTATAAGAATCAAAAAGTATAACCAGCGTTATTATTATAAAACACATTCAAAAAAGCATAGCAATAAGAAGACTTTGCACAGATTTTTGGCTTTCTTCATTTGATCATCATACAAGTAATTCATATCATGATGGAATTTTATAGTTTGCAGTTTTTTTGTTAAATTCTTCAAGAATTTGTTTACCTGTAGTTGATTTTGTCGCTGCTGCAGTAATGGAAACTATTCTTTTTTGATCAACTCTTAAAATAGAATTAGTAGAATAATTGAGTTCATTAGTCAATATATCTCTAAGATATACATCTTGTCCAAGTAGATTTTTAATTTTTAAATCTTTGATTTTATCAAGACCTTCCGTACTTCATGTGGTATATATAGTTCTCACAACTATTTCATCGGTTCATTTAAGAATTTTTGTTGCTTCAGTTCAATCAATTGCATTTCTCACAAATACTCCAACTTGTGGCAATGTAAGATTATAAAGAGCTAATTTTTTTGAATCAAAAGAAAATTTGAATTCAAGTGGAACGGGTTTTCTGGAAGTTTGAATATTGATTGTTCAAGGAATTGTGGCAAGAACTTTTTTGTAATCATTTGCTATTTTTTCCATTACTCAAAAATCATCTCAAGTTATTTTTACCTCAAAATCAGCTCAAGAAGGAGGTCATCAAGACAATTCGTCAACGGTTACTTTTATATCTTTAATTTTGGAAAATTCATTTCTTAATCTTTCTGCCATAGATAAAGATGTTTCTTTTCTTCAATATTCTTTTTTTATTAAATTAATTGTAATTCAGGCATAATTATTTCAACTAGATCATCAGGTCAATTGTTTTGCTCAAGCAGTCTGAGAACCAATTACAGTAGAAAAATTATTAATCTCTTTTTCTTTTAAAAGTCTTGTTTCAACTTGTTTAACTAATTCAGAAGTTATATCAAGTCTTGTTCCTGGCTCAGCTTCAAAATTTATATAAAATAAATCTTGGTCTGTTTTTGGAAAAAAATCACTTTTAAGAATTCATGTTACAGGAAGAGCAAGTGCTGAAATAAATAATAATATTACAAATATTGCGAATGCTCTTGCTCTTGATTTTCTTGCAAGAATATATTCAAGAAAACTTTCATATAAATTTTCTATTTTATCAAGTTTTAAAAATCATTTTTCAAGAAATTGTACAAATTTTCATTTTTTTCTATTTTCTCAAATTCTATCAAAAGTAACTGCAAGCGCTGGATTAATAGTCAGTGCAACAAACAATGATGATAATAAAGTAGTTGTAATAATAAAAGGAATTGAGAATATGAATTTTCACATTATTCATGTCATAAATAACATTGCTGAAAATATCCATACAACTGTCAATGTTGTCGAAATTAATACGTTTTTATAATCACGAAGAACCAAAAGAGCAGCTTCTTTGGTTGTAAATTTGCCAGTTCATTTGTATTGATTAATCGCAGATATTACAACTATAGCATCATCTACAAGAAGTCAGAGCGATAAGATAAGTGCAAACATTGAAAGAAAGTTGAGTGTTTGTCATGCCAATGCCATAATTGTAAATGTCATAAAAAGAACTAATGGAGCAGAAAGTCAGGCAACCAAAGCCTCTTTTATTCAGATAATTAAAAATAATGTTGTAAATACAAGTAATACAGTAAGGCTTCAATCTCTTATAAGTGAATGCAGGTCAAGTTTAATTCTTTCTGAAGTATCTAAAATGGTAATGAAAGTAAGTTCTTTTTCTCCGGGGATTATTCATTTGTCTCTCATATTTTTTAGTGCCACCTGTCACTGCTCAACAAGATCTACTATGGATCATCATCTTTTTTT
>JAQUZJ010000096.1 GCA_028691375.1 Candidatus Altimarinota bacterium
TAGTTATAATCGGACTGAAGTCAACGGGGTTTTGAACCCAATTATCTAATTTAAGTTCTTAAAAACAGGCAAGGTACTTCCTGCTTAAAAGCAGGGGTTTTAAACCCAAGGCGTTGAAATAAAATAACCTTAAAATCAGCTTATTAAAAACTTTTCATTATTTTCATACAATTTTTTTCCAACCAAACTTTCCACTTGATTTTGCTCTAAAAAGAAATATTATGCACATATGCTAAACAAAGATTAATTGGTAATAATTTTATAAAAATATACTAATTAGTCAAAATGTTTTGAGTATAGTAAATAAAAATTACATTTAAAAAATTTTACTAAAATCATGAACGAGCTAGAAAACAAAAAAATAGCAATAGTTTGCGACTGGATCAAAGATTGGTGATGAGCTGAAATGGTTTTGAATAATATTCTTGAACTTTTCCCGACAGCCGATATTTATACATCAGTTTTTTGGCAACAAAAAAATCCACTTTTTGCTGGTAAAAAAATTCATACTTCATTTATTCAAAAAATTCCTTTGCTAAATAGAACTCACAAATTAGCTATAACTTTAAGACCTTTAGCTTTTGAAAGTTTTGATTTGAGCGATTATGATATTGTGATTTCTTCAAGTTCTGCCGAGTCAAAATGAATAATTACAAAACCAGAAACTCTGCATTTTTGTTATTGTCACACACCAACTAGATATTTTTGGAGTCATTATCACGAATATATTCATATGCTTGAATTTGGGATTTTGAACCCATTGGCTAGATTGATGATGCCAAGTCTTATTCACAAACTGAGAATGTGGGATTTTGTGGCAGCACACAGAGTTGACTATTTTATAGCAAATTCTTACAATACTGCGGCAAGAATTTATAAATATTACAAAAAAGAATCTCAAGTAATTTATCCTTGAATTAAAGTTGATGATTTTATTTTTAGTGATGTAAAAGATGATTATTATTTCTATATTTGAAGAACTATTCCTTACAAAAAATTTGAGTTGATTGTAGATGCTTTCAATGCAAATTGAAAAAAGCTCATTCTTGTCACAAATACTGATAACAAATTATACAGAAAATTAAAGAAAAAATCTTGACCAAATATAAAGTGGTTTTTAAATATTTCCAGACTTGAAACCAAAAAATTATATGCCAATGCAAAAGCTGTACTTTTTCCACCGGAAGAAGATTTTGGACTTGTGCCACTTGAAGCAATGGCGTCATGAACACCAGTTATTGCCTATGGTAAATGATGAGCTCTTGAAACTGTCATCCAAGAAAGACCTTTTTTGAGCCCAACTTGAATGTTTTTTACAGAGCAAACACCAGAAAGTCTCAATCAGACAATCGAAGATTTTGAAACTAAAGAATTTGATTACCAACAAATCAGGGAATATGCCTACAATTTTGATGTCTCAACTTTTAAGCAAAATTTGGTTGAATTTATAGAAAGCAAACTAAAAACCGAGGAATAAAATTCCTCGGGTTTTAGTATAAATTTAGTATTTAGAATACATCCATAAGTAAGAAAAACCCGCTCGTTATTACGTTAGTTAATAAATTACTTATTTCATTTATGGTTGAATTCTTAATCAATATATTATATGAATTTCTTTTATTTTAAAAATTAATTTTTATGACAATATTGTTTATTATATTATTTTTACTGATTTTTATTAGCTCTTTATGTTATTTTGTTTTTTATGTTTTCAAAGAATTAAAGCAATTACTTTTGTGATATTGAATTCCGTTTGTGCCAACTCCAGATTACAAAATATCAAATCTGATTGAAAACATAGAATTAAAAGATGGTCAGATATTTATAGATCTAGGTTGTTGAGATTGAAAAATACTACAAGCAATTTGTGAAAATTTCCCCAAAGCAATCGTAATTTGATATGAAAACTCTTGAGACCCTTATAAGTTAGCTCTAAAAAGAAAAGATAAATATAATTTAAATTATCAAGTTTATAAAAAAGATTTTTTCACAGAATCTTTGGAAAATGCCACCATAATATACTCCTATTTATTGCCCTATATTATGGCAAGAGTTTGGAAAAAGATAAAAAATGATTGTCACAAATGAACTCTTTTTTATTCAAATTATTTCCAAATACCCGAAGAACAAATATATAAGATAATACATCTTAAAAATAATCAGAATATCTATATTTATAAAGTTTAAATTAAGCCATATTCCCTTAGGCTTTCAACTTGTTTTTTATTTAAAATCCTTAACAATTCCTTTTCTCAAGCCTCTTTTATCTCATCAATACTTCAGAATTCTTTCAATAATTTTTGTCTAGTCTTTGCTCAAATTCATGGAATTTCTTCAAGAATTGTTCTTTTCATTCACTTAATTCTTGCTTGTCTATTGAATGAAATTGCAAACCTATGCGCTTCATCTCTGATTTTTTGAATCAAACTCAACTCTGCACTTCATTTTTCAAGAAGAATAGACACTTTTTTTCATGGCAAGAATATTTCTTCCTCTCTTTTGGCTATGGAACAGATGTTTGGGAAAC
>JAQUZJ010000097.1 GCA_028691375.1 Candidatus Altimarinota bacterium
AATTTGATTTTTTCGAAAAATCCATTAGATTTAACGGGCTAAAAAAATTCGGGTGAATAGCTCAGTCGGTAGAGCAATTCCCTCTTAAGGAAGAGGTCCCGGGTTCGAGCCCCGGTTCGCCCACCAAAAAGAGATATCTATCAAAGTTTTAAGGAAATCTTTAAAAGCTTTGATTTTAAAAAAGAAGAAGGTCGCATATTTTTTGAAATAGTAATTAAAAGACTTTAACAAAAACCTAGTACAAAATGTACTAGGTTTTTGTTGTCATAAACTACAATTCTTAGACAAGGAATAAATTTGAAGCAAAATCAAAATAGCCACATTTTTGCAAAAATCATACTTGGAAAGAAGGTAGAAACTCTGAGAAAAGCAGATAAACGTACGAAAATGCACGGTTATCTAAAAAATGGGGTGAAGTCAATAAAATTGCTTTGTATTGAGCAAAAGACTATGCAGAGTACCATGCAAGTAGCATGCAGGAGTCTCAAATCTTATTCGGTCAAAATTTGTGGAATAATTACTTCAACTATAAAAAATAACAATAGAATTTCAAAAAATGAACATGTAAAAGATGGACTCAAATTACATCTTTTTTTGAAATAAAAAAGTTAGTACTAGATTTTTGAAAGTTAGTACTAAATTTAGTACTAACTTTTTGTTGTAATAAATCGGCACTGTTTCGCCATTGTTTTTTTACTGCAAGTCATTGAAAAAATGTTTTTGGTTATTAGTTTTTATTACCGAATCCTAAAAACAGTTGGTTTGGTCATTGATTTTTATTACCGAATCCTAAAAACTTTTTTTTGGTCATTGGTTTTTAGTACTGAGAAAAAATTTTTTTACACAAAATTGGCATTTTTGAAAATAGCCAATTTTTGAGATGGCTTGTTTATGCAAAATAACCTTTCAGAACCCCCGAAAAACGGTAGGTTTTGGAAAAAGAAAAAAATTTTTAAAAATTTTAAAAAGAAAATTCGGAAAATATTTCGGAAAAAATAAAAAACGGCTATAAGGTTTTTTGAGGAGGAAAATTTTCTAACTCCCCTGGTCCAGGGATTTTACAACTTAACTTTTTTAAATATGAAACAGGAACAAAGATTGGCCTTAAATTATGACTATTATCTAAGTCGTTTTGGAAAAGCTAACCTTGATAGTGCTCTTGTATATGAGGAAATCAGGCAAGAATTAATCAAAGAAATAGAAACCACTTATGGTTCAAAAGTTCAAGAACAAGTGCTTGAGGACGCATCAAAATGAGGGTTTTCTGTACATCCTTTGTGGTTTTTTGAAAAATATTGTAAACGTAGATTTGAACTTTTTATTCTAAACCTAGCTTGATACAATATTAAGAGATTAGTAGAATATTTACGCAAAAGTAGACATCCCAAATATGCCACTTATATTAGCTCATTGCAAGAAATAGAGACAATCAAAAAAGAACAAGAAGACTTGGAAAAAAGATTAAAAGAATACTTGTATATCCAAATAATCAATAAGAATTGACTTGATGTCAAAATCTATAAAGAAACGAGGATTACAAGGTATCGTTACAAGGATGGTATAGAATATGAAATAAACGGGAACGTGTTTTTTCCAGAAAAGCTTAAATCAGACAAAATAAAACAAATTATTTTAGAGTGTGCAGAAGCTGGACTTCATAGCAAACGGATTGGGATGCTCCTTTGGACTGTACAAAGAAGAATTAAGTACATGGCTTCAAAAATTGGTGCAAAAGTTTCGATAACGGCAAAGACTGAGATAAGAAAGTTTCCGACCATTAGAGTGCTCGATAAAGATTGAATGTTTATCATAGAAAAACCCAATCCTTACTTTAAAAAAATAGAGGATAAAGAGCAACAATAAGGCTACATATCAAAAAACAAGTGCTTCTAGTGCTTGTTTTTTGTAGTCTAATTTTTAGTTAGTTTTAAGCTTTGTTAACACTTGTTCAAATCTTATTAATATATCCCCCAATCAACTCAACAATTTCATCATCAGTCTTTTTGCTAAGTTCTTTAGAACTATTTGGAATAATTGTAGTTTTTCAAAAATTACCACTATACTTTTTTCAGTATGATTCTTCTGCATTATCCTCTATAAAAATTCCTTTTAGTGTTTCATAACAATCTTTTGAATCTATCCAGATATTTTCTAAATATAAATCATCTAGGGAATATCAGATAGAAATATCACAATCCCTAAGACTAAACAATGTTCACCGTTTTGGATAATGTCATTTCTTATTAATTTCTATTTTCTTTCAAAATCTTCCATCTAGCTTTGTTTTAATATTTTTAATTCTGTCAACCAGTGAGTTTATATCCTCAGCCTCCTTTTCTTCTTTGTTGTATGCTCAAAATGATAATCATAACAACAAAAGAAACGAAGAGAAAATGTAAAACGAAGCTTCTCCAACAGACTTTACAAGGTCAGTATTACCCCAATTTAATGGATTATATAAAGAAACTATAGTTATTGATAAGAACAGTATAATTATAAGCACAATAACTACGAATC
>JAQUZJ010000036.1 GCA_028691375.1 Candidatus Altimarinota bacterium
TCAAAAAAGTTTAGATAAATCCATTAGGATGTCGTAATTTAAAAAATAAACAAGTGAGGCTATTGTATAGTTTTACAAAAAAATTCAAGTTTTATTGTATAAAAAATTTGTAATAAATTCAAATTTATTTGAAAAATTTAGTAAAAGTAACCAAATTTATTTTATAATTTAGTTTTTATGTCTGATTTTACTAATAAGTAAAGCTTTTTTATATTGTCTTTTTTATATTTTAAATTATAATCCCGAAGTAAGGGGTTTTCTTTTGTTTAATTTATTATAATTAAATTTTATGAAAACTATTAATCTCAAATATACGGGAAATGCGGATTTAAAAGATTTTATTAAATTACATAACTTAATAAAAGAAAAAAATGTTTTTATTCAAGTTTTTTCTTGATTATTTTTTAAAGACATAGTAAAGAACGTTTCTTCTATATTAAAAGAAGAACTTCCACAGTCTCATATAATTTGAACATCAACCAATGGTGAGATTATCAATTGATCAGCCATCACAAATTCAATTATTATCTCCTTTTCTGTTTTTGAAAATGTAGAGCTAAAAAGTACACATCTTGATTTTAATCAAGAAAAAAAGGTTAAAAAGAACTATGATGAGATTTTCAGCGAAATAATCAATGACAAGACCAAACTAATTATAATTTTTTCTGATTGGTTAACTCCTCAGATGGAAGAGGTTTTAGAAAATTTTCATAAATTTAGACCTGATATTTTTATATGATGATGAAAAGCTTGAGATAATTTAAAATATAAAGATTGTTTTGTTTTTAACGACAAATGAATAATAGATAGGTGATTTGTTGCAGTTTCTTTTAGTGCAGATAAGTTTTTTGTAAATAATTTATATAATTTTGGTTGGCTTGAAATAGGCCCGCCTTTGAAAATCACGCGTTCAAAAGATATTACTATTTATGAAATTAATTGAGAAAAGGCGGTTGATGCTTATAGGAGATATTTATGAGAAGAGGTGGCTGATAATTTGGATAAGTGTGGTGTGGAATATCCTTTAATCTTAGAAAAAAATTTTCGTAAGATTGCAAAATGTCCTATAATAGTTGACGCGGATTGATCAATTACTGTTTCTTGAATAATAAAAGAATGAGAAATGGTAAGATTTTGAATTGGAAATATGGATTATATACTTAATTATGCTCATCTGTTGTTTAATTCAGTGGTAAGATGTTGTCCAGTTGAATCTATTTTTCTTTATTCATCTTGATCTAGAAGGGTGGTAATGTGAGAAGATATAAACTCTAGACTTATTCTTTTTCAAAGCTTAGCAACTACAGCGTGATTTTTTTGAAATACTCAGTTTTTTCATGATGAAAATAATAATTATTGTTTTAATTTAACTTCAGTTTGACTGGTTTTATCTGAAAAGGAAGAAAAGCTTAGCTCAAATAAAATAATTAATCTTAATAAGAAAAAAATAATTAGGAATAAAGAAAATTACACTCTTTTTAATATAATTGAAAATCTTCAAAGAGAGTTTAGCAAAGAAATTGAAAGATTAAAAAAGGAAAATAAAAAATAAAAATTTGTATCAAAAAAAATTTTGATTTCTTTCAAAAATGTATATAATCCCCTTCGAACATAACTGGTTAAGCTAACTCAGATGATTGTGTTAATCTAAGAAGTTAGGTGCTTTTTTTGTATTGCAAGCACCTTTTTTGCGTGTTATATGAATGTGTTATTCAAAAAATGATTGTGTTTTTCTACTTCTTTGTCATCCCGACCGTAGTGGAGGGATTTCAAATCGAAGCTACAATAGATCCCTCCACTATGGTCGGGATGACAACAAATTTTAAAATTATCTTGTGTTAATCCTTATATTTATTTAATTTATTTAAATTTTATTTAAACTATGAAGAAAAAAGATATGAAAGAAACGGTTTTAGTAGAAAAAAAATCTTCAAGTAAAATAGGGTCAATGTACAATATAAAATGAAGACATTATTTTACTGATGATAGAACATCTATTGAAATTCCAGAACTTATTGAGGTTCAATTGGATTCTTATGCGGATTTTCTTGATAATAGACTAGAACAGGCTTTTAAAGAGACTTTTCCAATTTCTGATTTTTCTGGAGAAAAAATTGATATTTTCTACAAATGAAAAATTCAAGAAGAACCAAAATTTAGTGTATTTGATTGTAAAAGAAAAAATCTTAACTATGAAGCACCTCTAAAAATTAGACTAGAAATGCTAAACAAACAATCTTGAGAAATTAAAGAACAAGATGTTTATATGGGCTGAATACCTTTGATGACAGAAAAATGAACATTTGTAATCAACTGAATAGAAAGAGTAATTGTAAATCAAGTTATTCGTTCTACTTGAATGTTTTTTATTAATGATGTAAAAACTCCTTGAATGTTTTGAATCAAAGTTATTCCTCATAAAGGTTCTTGGTTTGAAATTGAAATAGAAAAAAAATGAATTGTAAGTGTAAAAATTGATAAAAAAAGAAAAATTCCTATTACAACTCTTCTCAGAGCCTATGGACTTGAAACTGATGATCAAATTATTGAAGCTTTTAGCGAAAAACAAGAATTTCTTACACAATTTATCTGACCAACTTTGGAAAAGGATAAAACAAAAACTAAGATTGACGCACTTTATGTTATATACAAACTTTTAAGACCAGGTGATCTTGGTACTGATGAAAGAGTACAGGATTTATTTAATACTACTTTTTTTGATGTTAAAAAATTTGATCTTGGAGAAATTGCAAGAATGAAAATGGATAAAAAGTTTTGAACTAAAACTAAAGATGCTGAAAATTCTAAATTTTTATGGGCTGAAGATTTGGTTAAATGAATAAATTATGTGTTTCATTTAATTCATTGAGATGCCTGATATACGTTGGATGATATAGACCATCTTGAAAACAGAAGAGTAAGATCTGTTTGAGAACTTGTATATGAAAAACTAAAAGTTTGATTAGCTAGAATGGAAAGAATAGCAAAAGATAGGATGACAATAGTTGAACTTGATGAAGCTACTCCTTGAACATTTATAAATTCAAGGCCAATAACTGCTGTATTAAAAGAATTCTTTGCTTCAAGTCAATTATCACAATTTATGGATCAATCGAATCCATTGTCAGAATTGGCACATAAGAGAAGAGTATCTGCTCTATGACCTGGATGATTAACAAGAGAAAGGGCTTCGTTTGAAGTTCGTGATGTACATCCTACACACTACTGAAGACTTTGTCCTATTGCAACTCCAGAATGACCAAATATCTGACTTGTATTACATTTGGCAACTTATGCAAGAGTTGATAAATATGGTTTTATCAAAACACCTTTTCGTAAAATAGTTCATGTTGTTAAAAACGATTGAAAAGAAGCTATAAATAGAATTACACTTGATGATTTAGTTGATACAAAAGGTAAGGTAATAGTTCCAGAAAAAACTTATATTACAGAAGAATTAGCAAAAAGTATTCAAAAAAATATAAAAGATTCTGAAATTGAAGTAAGATGATTTATTTCTTGAGAACATGATTATTATGATGCCTACCAAGAAAGAAATCTTACTATTGCAGAAGCAAACACTCCGGTGGACATATTTGGTAATTTCTTAAATACTCGTATTTGAGCTCGTAGAGATTGAGAAGCTACAATAGTTTATGTAAAAGAAATTACTAGTATGGATGTTTCTCCAAAACAAATTACATCTGAATCAACTTGATTAATTCCATTTTTAGAGCACGATGATGCAACAAGAGCAGAAATGGGTACAAACATGATGCGTCAAGCAGTACCTCTTATTAGATCAGAATCTCCTGTTGTTTGAACTTGAATGGAAAGAATTATTTGAGAAGGTTCAGGTTATGCAATTAAAGCTGATGAAGATGGTGAAATTATTTGAGTTGATGGAAACCATATTTCTGTACTTTATGCTTCATGAAAAAAAGAAATTTATGAGTTAAGGACTTTTGAAAGATCGAATCATGACATGATAATTCACCAAAGACCTCTTGTTTCTACTTGAGCAAAAATTAAAAAATGAGATATTTTAGCTGATTGACAATCTATTGATAATTGAGAATTGGCTCTCTGAAGAAATCTTGTTATAGCCTATATGCCTTGGCAGGGTTATAATTATGAGGATGCCATTATTATAAGTTCAAGAATAATGGAACAAGATCATTTCACATCAATACACATAAATGAATATGTTCTTGATGTTCGTGAAACAAAACTTTGACCTGAACAAACTACAAATGATATTCCTAATGTTTCAGCTACAAAACTTAAAAATCTTGATGAAGACTGAATTGTAAGAATTTGAGCGTATGTAAAAAGTTCTGATATATTAGTTTGAAAAGTTACTCCAAAATGAGAAGTGGAATTATCTCCAGAAGAAAGACTCCTCAGAGCGATTTTCTGAGATAAATCAAAAGATGTAAAAGATTCTTCTTTGGTTATTCCATCAGGATCAGGTTGAAAAGTT
The DNA here is from genome assembly GCA_028691375.1 of Candidatus Altimarinota bacterium. GTDB lineage: Bacteria > Patescibacteriota > Gracilibacteria > BD1-5 > UBA2023 > STD2-258. The sequence goes on from JAQUZJ010000036.1 coordinate 4,484, forward strand.
ATTGGAGTTCATACTTTAAGAAGAGAAAATTGAGATAATTTACCAACTTGAGTATTTAAACAAATAAAAGTTTATGTAGCTCAAACAAGAAAAATAGAAGTTTGAGATAAAATGGCCTGAAGACACTGAAATAAATGAATTATATCAAAAATAGTTCCGATTGAGGATATGCCATTTATGACCGATGGTACACCTGTTGATATTGTACTTAATCCATTATGAGTAATTTCTCGTATGAATATATGACAAGTTCTTGAAGCTCATCTTTGAATTGCAGCACAAAAACTTTGAATCAAGGTTGCTACACCAGTTCTTAATTGAATAAATGTAGAAAAAATTGGTGATCTTATGGAATTAGCATGAGTTCCAAGAGATTGAAAAGTACAATTACACGATGGTAGAACATGAGATCCTTTTAAAGAAAAAACAATGGTTTGAGTAAAATATATGCTTAAATTACATCATTTAGTAGAAGATAAAATCCATTCTCGTAATGTATGACCTTATTCAATGGTTACACAACAACCACTTTGAGGTAAAGCTCAAAATTGAGGGCAAAGATTCTGAGAAATGGAAGTATGGGCATTAGAAGGATATTGAGCAGCAAATATATTACAAGAAATGCTTACAATCAAATCTGATGATATAAACTGAAGAACACAAGCTTATGAAGCTATAGTTAAATGAAGAAAAATCAAAAGACCAAATATGCCTGAATCCTTCAACGTATTAATCAGAGAATTACAAGCTTTAAATCTAAAAATTGCCTTACTAGACCAAGAAGAATTGGATGAACAAGAAAATCAGATGTTAGAAAGGTTCCAATCTCTAGAAAAACTAGAGTGACAATATGATTTGGAAATTGAAACTGCCTGAGCTTGAGTTGCCTGATGAAGTGAATTTAGCGAAGAAGAGGAAACGGAATAATATTTAATTCGTCATTTAAAATGTTCGTCATCCTGAGCGATAGCGAAGGATCCAGGAAAGGTTTGTTTGGCTAAGTTTTTAAGATAAAGCAAAATGAATTACAACCTCTTCGATTCTGGATTCTTCATTCCGTTACACTTCATTCAGAATGACGAAACGAAACAACCAAACCATTAAACTTTTACACTTTAAAACTATCTACTATGTTTGATAAAAATCTAGAAAATTTTCTGAATGATAAGATCACAGATTATTCAAAGATATGAAAATATGCTTGAAGAAAAGATGTAACATCAGGTAAAACTTTGGATAATCTTGCCTGAATTTCAATATGAATATCTTCAAAAGAAGATGTTAGAGCTCTGTCTTACTGAGAAGTTCTAATTTCAGAAACTATAAATTATAGAACTCAAAGACCAGAAAGATGATGACTTTTTTGTGAACAAATCTTTGGTCCTAGAAAAAATTATGAATGTGCCTGCGGAAAATACAAAAGAATTAGATATAAATGAGTTATTTGTGAAAGATGTTGAGTTGAAGTTACAAATAGCCAAGTAAGAAGACAAAGAACAGGTCATATTGAACTTGCTACTCCAGTTGCTCATATTTGGTATCTCAAATCTGTTCCATCAAGAATCTGACTTTTACTTGATATTTCAGTTAAAAAACTTGAACAAGTAATATATTTTGCTTCTTACATTATAACAGATGTTTTTGAACATCAACTTGAAGATACTTTGAAAGAATTGGATTCTCTATATAAAACTTCAAAAGTCAATGTACAAAAGAAGGTTCAACAGGAAACGAATGATTTAAAAATTAGACAAGAAGCAGGAGAAATTAATAAAAAAGATTATGCAGAAGCAGAAACTCAACTTGTAAGACAAATTGATGATCTTGATGAAGAATATACAAAATTAAAAAATTTATTAAAATGATTAAAATCATGAATTGTAGTATGAGAACTTGATTATAGAATTCTTTATGAAAAATTTCCTCACATATTCAGATGAGGGACTTGAGCTGAACACATCAAATATCTTTTAGAAAAAATTGATTTAAAAAAATTCATTATCGAAAATCAAGAAAAACTAAAATCAGCCTCAAAACAAAAGCAAAAGAAAATTCTTCAAAAATTAAAATTGGCTCACAATTTGTTTAAATCTGATCAAAAGCCAGAAAATTTTATTCTTGAAGCATTGCAAGTTCTTCCTCCAGATTTGAAGCCAATGATTCAACTTGATGGTTGAAGATATGCTTCTTCTGATTTGAATGATCTTTATAGAAGAGTAATCAATAGGAATAACAGATTAAGAAAACTTATGGAACTTTGAGCTCCAGATGTAATCTTAAAAAATGAAAAAAGAATGCTTCAGGAAGCTGTTGATATGCTTATAAACTGAGATGTAAGATCAAATAGACCAGGCTATACAACTGCAACTAAGAAAAAGTTGAAGTCTTTAGCTGAAATCTTAAAATGAAAACAATGACGTTTTCGTCAAAACTTGCTTTGAAAACGTGTTGATTATTCAGGACGTAGTGTAATTGTAGTTTGACCAGATTTAAAAATGAATGAATGTTGATTACCAAAATCAATGGCTCTTACTTTATTTAAACCATTTGTTGTTGGTAGACTTATCGAAAACGAAATTGTTTATAATGTTAAACATGCTGAAAAAGTAATTGAAGAAAAAGGAAAAGATGTTTGGGATGCTCTTGATGAAGTTATTAAATGAAAATATGTATTACTAAATCGTGCACCTACACTTCATAGACTTTGAATTCAAGCCTTCCAACCAAAACTTATTGAGTGAAAAGCTATAAGATTACATCCGCTTTGTTGTACTGCGTTCAATGCTGATTTCGACTGAGATCAGATGGCAGTGCATTTACCACTCACTTACGAAGCCCAACAAGAAGCAGCAGATCTTATGGTAAGTTCAAAAAATATGCTTAATCCTTCAAATTGAGAACCAATTATTGCACCTTCACAAGATATGATTTTAGGTTGTTATTATCTTACAAGAATGGACACCTGAGAAAGTAAATTATTTTTTACCTGAAGAGAAGATGCAGAAATTGCTTATGAACAATGAGCAATCAAGTTTGGAACTCCTATAAAAGTAAGAATGGATTGAAAAATAGTTGATACTACTTATGGAAGAATGATTTTTAATACTATAGTTCCAGAGGAATTAGGTTTCGTAAATGAAACTTTGTATAAATGAAATCTAAAAAAATTACTTTCTCGTGCATTTGATGTATTTGGTTCTGAAGAAACAGCGTTTTTATCAGATAGAATCAAAAATATTGGTTATAAATATGCTACTTTAAGCTGAATTACAATTTCAAAAGATGATATAATTATTCCATTAGAAAAACCTGCACTTATAAAAGATTGAGATGAAAAAGTAAAATATATTCAAAAGAAATTCTGGCATGGTTATCTTACAGAAAAAGAAAGATATGAACAATCAATAAAAGTTCGGAGTAATGTTAAAAAATTGATAGAAAAAGAGATGAAAAAATATTTTGAAGTTTCAAATAACATATTTAGTATGATTGATTCTTGAGCAAGATGAAACTGGTGAAATGTAACACAATTATGTTGAATGAAATGACTTGTGGCATCGCCAACTTGAAAAATTATAGAACTTCCAATCAAATCAAACTTAAAGGAATGATTTTCTACACTTGAATACTTCAATGCGACACATGGTTGAAGAAAGTGAAAAGCTGATACAGCCTTGAAAACTGCTCAATCATGATATTTGACAAGAAGACTTATTGATGCAACTCAAAATATTATAGTTGCAGAAGAAGATTGCTGAACAATTCACCACGAAGAAATTAAAAGAAAATTAGTAAATGAAACTTTCAATGTTTCTTTTGAAGAAAGAATTTTTGGTAAAGTAATTGCAGTAGATTTGGTAAAATGATGAAAGATTCTTGCCAGAGCAGGAGATATGATTACAAAAGATGTTATTTTAGCAATAAATGAAAATGAGATAGATTCAATAAATGTAAAAAGTATTTTGACTTGCGAAACAGAAAGTTGAGTTTGTCAAAAATGTTATTGACTTGATCTTGCTACAAGTAGAGTTGTAAAAATTGGTACTCCAGTTTGAATAGTTGCCGCTCAGTCAATCTGAGAACCAGGTACACAGTTGACTATGCGTACATTCCATAGTTGATGAGTTGCAAAAGAAGGTTGAGATATCACACAATGATTATCAAGAGTTGAAGAATTATTCGAAGCTAGAAAACCAAAATGAGAAGCTTTGATTGCAGAAGTTGATTGAGTAGTACAATCTATTAAGTATATGGAAAAAGAGTTAGTTATTACTATAAAAGCCAATTCTTTAGAGACAAAAGAACATTATATTCCAGAAGATGATTACAAAATTCTTGTTAAAAAATGAGATAAAGTAAATGAAAAACAAAATCTTGCAAAATCAGCTAAATGAAAAGTATTATGTGAAAAAACTTGAATTGTTAAAAAGATAGAAAATAACATAATTTATGTTGAAGATGAACAAGAAAGAGTAATAGAACATAAATGTGAAATGGGTAGAAATATAATAACTAAAGAATGAGAGAAAGTTGAAGCAGGTGATAGAATTACAGAATGAAACGTTGATACTAGCAGACTTATCCAATTAGGTTGAGTTTTAAAAACTGAAGATTATATAATTAGTAATATCAAATCTATTTATTCTTCTCAGTGACAAACTGTAAATGCTAAACATATTGAGGTTATAGTAAGGCAAATGTTCTCAAAAGTTAAAGTTTTAAATTCTTGAGATTCTTCTTTCTTTCCTGGTGATATAGTTGATATTATAGCCTACCAAAAAGAAAATGATAGATTAACAAAAGAATGATTAAAACAAGCAATTGGTACAAGACTTTTGCTTTGAATTACAAAAATTTCATTGTTCACAGAATCTTGGTTATCAGCTTCATCATTTCAAGAAACAGTAAGAGTACTTGTAGAAGCTTCCACTGCCAAAAAAATTGATAAATTAAAATGATTAAAAGAAAATGTTATCATTTGAAGACTTATTCCAACATGAAGATATTACAAAAACAACATTCAAACTTGAGATTATTTTGATCAAGATAAAGAAGATGTTGAAGAAGTTATGAAAGAAAAGGGTCTTGAAAAAGATGAATCCATGGCTGATTATGCGGTTTTGAATTAATTAGACTTATGTCTTTTTAAAAAAATCCTCACGAATTTTCGTGAGGATTTTTGGTTATTGTTTCGTAATTTGCAAGAAGTCTTCTATAGCGATCTTAAAGCCGACCTCCTGTACTTTTGTAACCAAAAGTACCAAAAGTTTTAGGGGGACGAAGTTTCAGCTGGTAAGCGGTTGCTTGTCTGTTAGGAATCACTACATTCGCCCCTCTAAGACCCCATTTTTCTAAGAGGGGAGAACCGGAAGAATAAAAACAGAATAAGATGTTCGTTATTGCGAGATTTTTTGGAGAAAAATCGTGGCAATCCAAATCCTTTAAAATAGTGCATCATCAGTTAGTGAGTTACAGTGGATGCTGAAAATAAATTTAGAATGACGGAAACATAAAATCATTTTACAAATCTTGCTAACTTCATTATAATAATGCCGATTTAATCAATAATTCAATTGCCATGAATTTCATAGAAAAAATAATTAACAAAGCTAAGTTGGATAAAAAAACTATAGTTTTACCAGAAAGTACTGATTTGAGAATTCTTGAAGCCGCAGTCAAAATAAAAGAGCTATTAATAGCAAACATTGTTCTTATTTGAGACGAATCTGAAATCAAAAAATTAGCTCCAAATCTAGATTTTTCTTGAATAAAAATAGAAAATCCTTTGAATTCAGACAAGTATGAATTTTATGTAAATGAATTTTTTGAATTAAGAAAAGAAAAATGAATCACAAAGGAACAGGCTTTAGAAATTATCAAAGATCCTTTGTATTTTGGTGTAATGATGGTCAAAAAATGAGATGCAGATGGGATGGTTGCGGGTGCAATTCATGCAACTTCGGATACTTTGAGACCAGCTTTACAGATTATCAAGACCGCTCTGGATGCAAAAATAGTTTCTTCATTTTTTGTCATGGTTGTGCCAGAATGTAATTATTGAAGTGATTGAGTTTTTGTTTATACGGATTGCTGACTCATAGAAAATCCCGACACAGAACAACTATCAGAAATTGCGATTTCTTGAGCAAAATCTTTCCAAAGTCTAGTTTGAGAAACGCCAAAAGTAGCAATGCTTAGTTATTCTACATACTGAAGTGCTAAAAGCGAATTAACAGAAAAAGTTATCAAAGCCACAGAATTAACCAAATCAAAAGCTCCAAATTTGCTCATAGATTGAGAACTACAGTTTGATGCTGCAATCATAGAATCCGTAGCCAAATCAAAAGCACCGTGAAGTCCAATATGATGACAGGCAAATGTACTTGTTTTTCCAGATCTCAACGCTTGAAATATAGCTTATAAATTGACCCAGAGATTAGCCAGAGCCGAAGCTTACTGACCAATTACACAATGACTTGCAAAGCCGGTGAATGATCTTTCAAGATGATGTAGTGTGGATGATATAGTCTGAGTCGTGGCGATTACTTGTGTGCAGGCGGAATAGGAAGTGTGAAAGTTAAAAGTGGAAAAATATTTAAATTTTGATAAAAAAATATTTTAGCTAAAATAAATGCAATTATTAGTAATTTAAAATAAAACCATATGTCTAGTATTACTTTAGAAAACATACCTGATGTTGTAATGAAAAGAATCTGAAATAATAAAATAGATATTAATAATTTG
>JAQUZJ010000037.1 GCA_028691375.1 Candidatus Altimarinota bacterium
AATAAAAAAGAAGCTAAAAATCCAGTATAACCCAAGGCATCGGGTTCTTTTAAAAAATCAAGTATTCTATTTGTTAAGGCATTTTTTTCTTCATCATCAAGTCAATCCAATAATCAAGATGGTTCTAGGTAATAATTCACATTTGATTTTCATGCTTGCCCAGTAAGACCGGGATAATTTTCTATTTGTAACAATTTTTTTAGTTTACAAGATATTATAGAGTAAGATTTTTCATCCTTATCTAGAGCTCAAGTATGCATTCAGGCTGCATGTATATAATTTCTAAAATTTAATATTGAATCTACTTTTGTTGGAAAATTTCATGTTAAAAGTTTTGAAACCTGTGTGTAGGTAATTTGAAGATTTCACCAAATTTTTTCTCTGTTTGGATGATTTTCAAAAACATCTATATCGTAATTTTCAAATAAACTTACCCATAATAATGCCAAAGGAGAATTTCAGATCCTTTCTCATGCATATCAAAAATTTCATTGAATATGTTTTACATTTCATGTAGACAAAGCTCTAATAATGCTTTCTTTTGTATAATAATTATCTTCATGAAGATGTAATCATAATTTTCATTTAATCTTTTCTGCCAAATCAGATGATTTTTCGTTGTCACAAAGTTCTAATATACATTTTTCTACTTTTATTGGCGAAGTTTTGCCCAAAGTATCACATAAAACTACAGTTTCAACTCAGCATTCTAATGCAGTTAAAATGCATTTCTTACTGTATTCTTTATCTTCTTCATAATAACCATCAAAAAAATGTTCCATATCCACAACTACTCTTTTTCATTTTTCTTTCAAATACCAAATACTATCTTTTATTAATCCTAGATTTTCTTCTTGGCTTATTTTTAAAACTTTTCATACTTGAGAATCACTACATTTTACAAAAATAGTACAAGTTTCAGATTTTGAATTAATCATTGGTTCAAAATGTTCCTCAGAAATTTTTCAAGAAACCGTACTAGAACTAAAAGAAGAATAATTTATTCAGTTTTCTTTCAAAAATTCAAACTTTTCTTGTTCATTTTGAGTTGCTCAGGCATAACCTCATTCAAGAATTCAGTTTACAGCATTTATATAGTGAGATATCAACTCCGCAACATTTTTTTGGTTTTCCAAACTAGGACTAAAAGATGCTCATTGAATTCAATCTCTCAAATCAGTAAAATAAAACTCAACTTGAGGAACTATTTTTTTAAGAGTTTCTATTTGTTCTGGAGACAAACAAAATGGATTATAACTATTTCTGAGTAAAAATTCTTGCATTTTAAAATTGAATTTAAAAAATAAAAAACCTCTCCAAATTAAAGGAGAGGCAATTTTGATTATTATTATTTCTATAACAACCCTCTCCTAGTGGACAAGATAATAATAGAAATTATAATATTTTTTGCGTACATAAATTAAATTTAATAGGTTTAAGTAATTAGCATTTTAAACAATTTTAAAAAAAGTCAAAATTATTATCTTAAGAAATATCTGAAAAACTACAAAAAAATCTCAATTTTTGAGATTTGAGGACAATTTTTCAAATATTTTTTAAGATAATATTCAATTAATCTAGAATTCTAATTCTCCTTAATTTCTTTGTATTAATTTCTCAACCATTACAGAGTAAATAAATATTTAAAATTACGTTAGAAATATTTTTTATGATTATAATAGAAAACTATATTATATATTAAGAGTTGCATTTTTAGGGTTTTTGAGTATTTTTAAAAAAATGTAATGTACTATTGTAATTTTGTATTTATGCATATACTAGGTATATATATACAAAATTAGATTATCAGATATTTTACTTATAGTAAATAACCTAATCTATATGAAAGGACTAATAAAAAAAATGGAATTCGTACCTAAAGACAATTCTAACTGAGTTTATTTTAAAAAATATAACGATAATACTATTATCGAGGTCGATTTTGAGAAAAAGACTTTTCATTTTGGTTGAAAAATCAAAATTTATGATAAGGAATTACAAAATATTACTAAGGATGAGGATTGGGTAATATTAGAATGTATTGATAGATTACTTACAAAATGATATAAATCGGAAGATATATCTCTAGAAAAGGTATATCCTACTTGAAGATGAACAAGTTGAAGGCTTGATATTTTAATCATGAAAGATAAAAAGGCTTTTTTAATGATAGAATGTAAGACTTGGTGATGAGAGTATGAAAAAGAGTTAAATAAGATGAAGAAAGACTGATGACAATTATTTACATACTTTCAACAGGATAGAGATGCGGAATTCTTAACTCTTTATACTTCACACTATGATTGAAAGGATATAAGTTATAAGAATGACATAGTAAAAATTGAAGAGGCATATAGGGAAACCTCAAATGTTGAAGATTTGTATGCTCGTTGGAATAAGTTTACAAAACAAAATGGTATTTTTGAGGATTGGGTAAAGGCTTATAATTTTGAATCAAAGGCTCTAACTAGAAAAGATTTAATAAAAATTAAACAAGAGGACAGCTCTATTATATTTAATAGGTTTTTAGAGATATTAAGGCATAACACCGTCTCAGACAAACCAAATGCTTTTAACAAAATATTTACATTGTTCTTATGTAAGATTTATGATGAATGAAATAAATCACCTGATGATGAGCTTGAATTTCAATTTAAAGAATGAATTGATACTGATATAACTTTTCAAGTTAGACTGACTGACTTATATAAAAGATGAATGTTAGAATTTTTAAAAAAAGATATTACTGATTTTAATGATGAAGAATTTAATAAGGAGTTTGGATGAATAGATGAAAGTATAAGAATTAAGATTTTAGAAAGGATTACAAGATTAAGACTTCAAAAAAATAATGAATTTGCTATTAAAGAAGTATTTGATGAGGAGACTTTTAAGGATAATGCCAAGGTTTTAAAGGAAGTGGTTGAATTATTACAAGTGTTTCAAATAAGATACGCTGAGAAACAACCATTTTTGTGAGATTTCTTTGAATTACTTTTAACAACTTGATTAAAACAAGAGTCGTGACAGTTTTTTACGCCTGTTCCTATAGCTAGATTTATTTGTAAGTCAATTCCTATTGATAAAATTATTGAAAATAAGTTAAGTAATTGAGATACAACTGATTTACTTCCCTCTACAATTGATTATGCGGCTTGAAGTTGACACTTTTTAACTGAAGCAATGGAAGAAATACAGAATGTTATTAACTCTGTTGATATAGAAAAGTTAAAACCGAATGTTTCTAGGGAAATTAAAAAATGGAAAGAAGCAACTTTTGATTGGGCATGAGAATACATGTATTGAATAGAAAAAGATTATAGACTAGTAAAAACAGCTAAGGTTGGTTGTTATCTACATTGAGACGGCATAGCAACAGTAATTCATTGAGATTGACTTGATAGTTTTTGATCAAAACACTACAGATGAAAATTAAAAGATAAAGACTGACAGGATAATTCTAAATTCGATTTAGTTTTGTCGAATCCTCCCTACTCAGTTTCAGCTTTTAAATGAAATCTAGACAGAGAAAAAGCAATAAAAGATTTTAATTTATATAAGGATTTATCTGATAAAAGTAGTGAAATTGAATGTCTTTTTATAGAAAGAACAAGTCAACTTCTGAAAGAATGATGAGTTGCTTGAATAATATTACCGAGTAGTATCTTAAGTAATACTTGAACGTATACAAAGGCACGTGAAATAATTTTGAAGAATTTTGAAATTATATCTATAGTTTCACTAGGTTCAGGTACTTTTATGGCAACTTGAACAACTACTACAACCTTATTTTTAAGAAAAAGAAATAAATTTTTTACAAAAAATTTAGAAGATTCAATAAATAAACTTTTTTTGAAAATAACTGATATTTCACTTAATAATATAGAATGAGTAGTTTCTAAATATGCAAGTCACGTTTGGTGAGTAAAATTTAAAGATTACGAGACTTTATGTCAAAAAAATCCAAATGATATTATTAAAAAAACTGAGTTATATAAAGAATTTATAGATAAATTAAAATGACAAAAGGTTGAAACTATTTGTGAAAAAATTTTAGAAATAGAGAAGGAGAAGATTTTATATTTTATACTTTCGTATAATCAAAACACAATTTTAGTAAAATCATGAGAAAAACAATCTGAAAAAGAATTTTTAGGTTATGAATTTAGTAATAGAAAATGAAGTGAAGGTATTCATTCTATACAATGATGAAAATCTATCGATAATTGTACTAAGCTATTTGACCCTTGTGTTACAGATAATAATAACAAGGTTAGTACTTATATTTATGATTGATTTAATAATAAATTTGATAGAATAATTGATGAGAAACTTAAAAATTATGTATTTAGAACAAAATTAGTTGATTTACTTACATTTGATAGAATAGAGTTTGAAAAGACAGTATCAACTAGTATTAAAAAAAAAATTAGATATGAAGAAATTTGGTGAACTAATAAATTAATTTCACTTTGAGAAATCACTGAAATAAAAAAATGAACCTCAGTAACAAGTGAAAACCTAGAAAAATGAAATATTCCCGTGATAGCATGATGACAACAAGCAACTTTTTTTCATAATAAAGCGAATAGAGAATGAAATATTATAACCGTTAGTGCTTCATGAGCCTATTCCTGATTTGTAAATTATTTTGATAAACCAATTTTTGCTTCTGATTGTAATACTATAAAATCAAAAGATGAATCAAGAACTTTAACAAAACTAATATATGAATATTTAAAATTGATTCAAGATACTATTTATTGATTACAAAGATGACAAGCTCAGCCCCATGTTTACTGAGACGATTTATCTCTTGTAAAAATCCCTAAAATTCAATTAAACATTCAAGAAAAAATAATTTGTGATATTGAGGTCTTAGAAAAGTCTGAAAAAAAATATTTACAGAGAATTCTAGAATTAAAAGATGAATCAATCGAATTATTTGAAAATTCTTTAAATATGAATACTCAAACTTATAGATTAAGTGATAGTGAAATTTTTGATACTTCAATTTGAAAGAGGTTATTAAAAAGTGAAATTTTCTCAAAATGACTAGTCCCAGTTTATAGTGCTAATGTATTTGAGCCTTTTGGATATGTAAATGATTATCTTATAAAAGATTTTAGTGTTCCATCTATTTTATGGGGTATAGATGGCGATTGGATGGTAAACTATATAAAAGAAGATAAACCATTTTATCCAACTGACCATTGTTGAGTACTAAGAATTAAGAATAAAAAAGTTAATGAAAGATTTATGGCTTATTTTCTTAATAAGGAAGGCATTAAATTTGAATTTTCAAGAACTAAGAGGGCATCTATTGATAGAGTTCAGTGAATAAAAATTACATTACCTCCAATTGAAACTCAAATAGAAATAGATTTAAAAATTGAAAAAATAGAAAAAGAGATTGAAATATTAAAACAAGAGCTAAGAAAAATTCCTAATTTAAAGAAAGAAATATTATTAAAATATTTATAAAAACGGCAAATGAATAACGATAAAACTCTACAATTAACCTTTTATAAAGGAGAGACTTCTTGAATAAAAATATTATGATTCACTAAGTGAGAGCTAATATGATTTTATATACCAAAAATCCTTTTTAATAATGAATTATTAACTAATCCTTATTTAAAAGGAAATATATTAAATTTTTGAATATATTTCCTTATTTGAGATGAGATATATATTTGACAGGCAAAAAACTTACATGATAGACTCAAATGACACATAAGAGAAGGTAAGAAGGAGTTTAAAGATATTATCTGTTTTACTACAACTAATAATACTTTTGATGATTGAGATATAAATTTTTTAGAAAAAACAATAATTGAGATAGCTGACAAGAAATGAGATTTTAATCTTATGAACTTAAAAGACTGAAACAACTCTAATGTAAAGGAATTTAGAAAAAGTAATTTAAATGAGTATATTGAAGAGATTAAATTTTTATTGAATGTACTTTGATATAGATTTTTAGAAGAATTGAAAAAAACAGAAAATAAAAATGAAAATAGTTATTATATCGAAAAACCTGAATGTAAAGCAGAATTGATATATAATGAAAATTGATTTGTTGTATTAAGTTGAAGTTATTGAAAAAATAATGAAACAAATTCAATGTTATCATGATATAAGAGATTAAAAAGAGAGTTAATTAATGAATTAATTATAGAAATAAGAGATGATAAGTTGATTTTCAAGAAAGATTATAGTTTTTCATCCCCTACGGCTCCAGCTCAGATATTATTATGATATAGTGTCAGCTGACCACAGGTCTGGAAGAATAAAGATTGAAAAACTATTTTTGAAATAGAAAATAAAAAGTTAAGTTAAAATAATTAGGGGTAGATTCTAAATACTATAATTGATTGAAATAAGTTTTGGTCATTTGGTAATTAAAAAAGAGAGAAAGATTAAACTGATTCTTTCTCTCTTAATAGGAAAAACTAACGCATTCTAGCCACACATTTTTACAGTTAAGCCTAATATTATTTCAATTTATTTCTTAGAAAAGCTGGAATATCCAAATCTGTTTGTTCTCAAATTCAAGTTGAACTAGTTGGTCTAGGAATATTTGCTTGAGAAGGTCAAAATCATACATTTGGTCTTGTAGAACTCATTCCTCCCATTAGATTTCAAATCGGTTTTTTAGTTATTGAAGAACTGGCTCTTTGCTCATCATGTCTCTTATTTGATTCTGAATCAAATCCAGTCGCAACAACAGTAATTTTAATTTCTCCAGTATAATTTTCATTAATAGTTGCACCAAATATTATATTTGCTTCAGGATCACAATGTTCTGTAATAATTCTTGCAGCCTCATCAACTTCATACATTGATAAATCTGTACCTCAAGTAACATTGAATAATAATCCCTTTGCTCATGAAATAGAAAGTTCAAGAAGTGGACTATCAATTGCAGCTCTAGCAGCCTCAACAGCTCTATTTTCTCAAGATCAATATCAAATACCCATCAAAGCACTTCCTGCGTTGTGCATTATAGATTTTACATCCGCAAAATCTACATTTATTAATCATGGCAAAGTAACAAGATCAGAAATTCATTGTACTCATTGATTTAATACTTCATCAACTATTGAAAAAGCTTCTAATAAAGGAGTTTTTTTATCAATTACAGCCAATATTTTGTCATTAGGAATTGTAATCAAAGTATCAACTTTTTCTTTTAATTTTTCAAATCAATCAATTGCTTGAGTATATCTTTTTTGTCATTCAAAAGAAAATGGCTTAGTAACAACTCAAACAGTCAAAGCTCAAAGAGATTTTGCAATCTCAGCAATTACTGGGGCAGCTCAAGTACCTGTTCAACCTCAAAGTCCACATGTGATAAAAACCATATCAGCTCCATCAATCATTGCTTTTATTTCTTCACTACTTTCTTCTGCAGCTTTTTTACCAATTTCTGGACTAGATCAAGCCCCAAGTCATCTTGTTGTAGCTTTACCTATATTAATTTTTGTAGGAGCATTTGAAGCAAATAAAGCTTGAGAATCAGTATTAACAGCTACAAACTCAACTCATTCAAGTCAAGCTTCAATCATTCTATTAATTGCGTTTGATCAGCCTCATCATACTCAAATAACTTTTATATGAGCAACAGGTGAAATATAACTCGCAACATCAATTTCCTCTATGCCATTAGAGGCAGTGCTTCATCTTAGAGCACCCTTTAATCTGTCATCCAATCTTTTTTGTACCATGATTTAAACATTAAATTATAAAGTTTTTTTATTTTTTAATTTTAGGGAACAATCTTTGAAAACAAGTTTTTTATAGATTTTAAGAAACTTCCCGGAGAAAAATTCAACTTCAAAGATCATTTGCCTACTCAATATTTTTGAGCCAACAACACTGTTCAGATAACTGATGCAAAGGCAGGATCAGCAACAGAGGTTCATGCTATATAATCAGAATCCTCAGGAACTCAAATAGTAGCTGGTAATTTGAGAACTTCTCTAGATAAATCTAATAATCATTTCATCTTAGCTCATCAACCTGTAATTACAGCTCCTTCTGGAAGCATTAAATTTTTGCCAACTTTTTTAAGTTCATCATTCACAAAATAAAGAATTTCTGTATATCTAGCTCTAATAATTTCAGAAAGATATTTTTTTGAAACTGTTCAGGTTTCTATCTTGCTTAACTTAGAAAGATCTATTTCTTCGTCTTTTATTCAATCTTCCTTACAAAACATCACATTACCATATTCAACCTTTAGTTTTTCAGCTAAATCTATGGAGACACGGAGTCCAAGTGCAACATCAGAAGTCACGTTTTCTCATCCAATCGGAATAATGGCTGAATGTATCAAATTTCATTCTTCATAAACAGAAACTCCTGTCGTACTAGCTCAAATATCCACACACACTACTCAAAGTTCTTTTTGTCTTCTAAGTAAAACTGCTTCCGAGGCTGTTAAAATACTAGGGTATACATCAGCTACCTCAACTCAAGAATCATAAATTCCCCTTTTTATATTACTTATTATATTCGTTCAAATTGTAAAAATATGAGCCTTTACTTCTAATTTTTTAGCAAGCATTCATATAGGATTTTTAATACCAGATTCAAGATCACAACTAAATTCTTCAGGAATAACTTTTAAAATTTCCTTATTAGAAAAATCAAATCCATTTTGAGCCATATCAAGAGCTCTGTTTATATCTGATTCTGTGACTTCATTTCAAGAAATAGCAACAATACCACTACTTACATAAGTATCTATTCATGTTCAAGAGACAGAAAGATATACCTGAGAAGCCATTTCTCATGTCATTTTTTCAGCTTCTCATAAAGAATTTTCAATATCATCTTTAAATTGTTCCATGTCAAGCACATTTCATTTTCTTACCCCATTTGATTGTGAAACCCCAACTCACAAAATTTTTAGATTTTTATCTTCGAAGACTCAAATTATTGTTTTAATCCTGTGACTTCATATGTCTATAGCTGTAAAACTGTCTCAATTACTCATAACGCTATTATTTTAAATTAATTTAAATTAAATTGTACACAATTATTGTACTGATTTTTTGGCTTTACATACAAAAAACTGACTTAATATTTGCCAAAATATATATTTACGTTTCAAATTATATTCTTTATTGGTTTTTTTTCAAAAGAAATCATCTAAATTTTTTTTAATTAAAGGCTAACCTAAAAGAAATTATCTTTAAAAACATTATTGGTAAAAGTCTAGGCTTTGTTTATATGATTTTTGATTTAGAATAATATTTATGCTAGAATGCTTCAGAGATTTTATTTTTAATTAGGAATTTATAAGAATATGTTAAATTTTTTAGGTTCAAAAATATATCTTTCCTTAATATCTTGAGTACATGGAACCACAACAAAAATCACACAGACATGAGCCAGTTTAGTAACAAAAACAACTCAAACCGCCACAGGAGTATGATTTTTTGAAAGTGCAAAACTACTTTGATTTGAAATTCTAAAATGGCTTATTTATATTGCCCTATTTTTTATAGCACTTAAAATATTAAGAATAATATCAGAAATTTGGACTGCAAGAAATTTTGTATATCTTAAAATTACTTTACCTAGAGCTGATAGTAAACTTGATAAAGAAAAAGAAACAAAAAAAGATTTTAAAGAAAAAATCTGAATAATGACGATATTTTTTAAATCTATTCACAAAATTTGAGACACTAGTTTGCTTGAAACAATATTCTTTTTTGTATTCAAACATTCAAGAATTTCATTAGAAATTGTATATAATGAATGACAGGTTTCTTTTTATATAATAACACTAAAAAAATACTTTGAATTAATTACACAACAAGTAACTTCAAATTATCCTGATGCTGAGGTATCTGTAATAGAAAAAAAAGATTATTTTGATATAAAACCTAGATGATATACTTTTAAAGCGGCCAGTTTCCACAAATCACAGGCAGATTTTTTTCCAATAAAAACATATAAGTATTTTGAAGATGATCCCCTAAATACATTTTCAAATAATTTTTGAGCTCTCGATAAAACCGATAGAGCAGTTTTTCAACTAGTAATAAAGCCTCTCAAATGATCTTGGAATACAAAAGCAAAAAAATCAGCAAGACTTGTGTCAAAATGAGAATATAAATCCAATAAAATATCAAAATTTATTAATGTATTAAAAGTGTTGAGTCCAGTTTCATGGTTTATGTACAGGTTTGTAAAAAATGAAGAAGATCCATCTGATTTATTTAGTAATAAAGCTCCTTGAGCAAGTTCATGAGATTCTTATAAAATATTTAATCAGGCTGAACAAGAAACACAAAAAGCAGTCTGAGAATGTGCATGACAACCTCGGTTTATGACTTCAATAAGAATTCTTGTATCTTCAAAAACTAAAAAAAATGCATGGATATGATTAAATAATGTGATCACTTCAACAAACATATTTACGGATGAATATAATAACAAACTCGATAATCCACAGATTTTGGAAGATTTATTTAGTTTTATTATAACTCCTTTAAGATATTTTGCATATAAACTAAAACTTACCTGAATCATACAAAATGAAAGTGCATTTTCCACAGATGAATTGGTATCTATGTACCATTTTCCTGATATAAATTATAATAAATCTCCTATAATAGATTGGCTTTCTTACAAAATGCTTGCAACACCTTATGATTTGAAAATACCTAGAGATCCAATGATATTATCTGATTATAAAAGAGATAGTAAATGAAATATTTATACTGAGGATGGTGATTTGTTAAAAGTAGATAAAAATGGAAATGCCTTACGTGATAAAGAAAAAAACTTTATTTCAAAATCATGATCAATAATAAAGGTTATTGCAGAATGAGAGGGAAGATGAAAACCTATAGATAAAAATAAAATACCCGTACAAGAAAATAAACAAAGACAACTTTGATGATTTCCTCTTTATAAAGATTCAGTTCTGCT
>JAQUZJ010000038.1 GCA_028691375.1 Candidatus Altimarinota bacterium
TATATTAAAATTCAATTATTTCAATAATTATATTTTGAGTTTTTATTTTATGGGTTATAATCCCTGTATAAATTCTTTTAGGAATTAATTCTGCTCTATTTCATAACAAAACTGCTATGAAAAAAGAATGTATTTTATACAAAAAACTTAATTCCTCAACAGTACAATGCACTTGTTGTCAAAATTATTGTGTGCTCAAAAAAAATGAAATAGGAAAATGTGGAGTAAGACAAAACATTAATGGCAAGCTATTTATCAACGTTTTTTGAAAGGCGGTTTCATATAATATAGATCCTATTGAAAAGAAACCTCTTTATCATTTTTTGCCAAACACAGAAATTTTTTCTTTTTGAACTGTCTGATGTAATTTTTCTTGTTTATTCTGCCAAAACTGGGAAATTTCTCAAACCATTAAAAACACTTTACTCGAAGAAAATGAACTTGGAAAAGATTTGAAGCCTGAATATATTGCCGATATTTGCATGCAAAATTTCATAAAATCTATAGCATATACTTATAATGAGCCAACAATATTTTTTGAATATGCGTTTGAAACCATGAAACTTGCAAAATCCAGATGAATCAAAAATATTTTTGTTTCGAATTGATTTCAAAGTAAAGAATTTTGGGAAATTGCAAAAGACTATATAGATGCCATAAACATAGATTTAAAATCTTTTTCTGATAAATTTTATTCTAAAATTTGTGGATGAAACCTTAACTGAGTTCTCAAAAATATTGAATTTATAGCAAAAAATACAAATATTTGGCTTGAAATAACAACTCTCATAATCCCTGGAGAAAATGATAGTAAAGAAGAACTAGAAAAAATTGCCAAATTCATAGCCTCAATAAATAAAAATATTCCTTGGCACATAAGTGCATTTTATCCTTGTTACAAAATGCTTAAAAAACAACCAACATCCTGAAAAAAACTTATTGAAGCATATGAAATATGAAAAGTAGCCTGATTGAATTTTATCTATATTTGAAACTTGGATTTACCTTGATATTCAGATACTTACTGTCCAAAATGTGAAGAAAAACTTATAAAAAGAATCTGATACAATGTAGAAATTTTTTATAAAAAACCTTGAATTTGTCATAAATGCAACGAAAAATTAGCTGGAATTTGGAAATAAGTAAAATATTTTGTAACTTAAAATATTATGGAAACCAAAAACCCAAATGTAGCCTGAATGTTTTATCCTGGAAATAAGGATGAATTGGAAAATTTTATCAAAACATTTTTTGATAAAATTTGAGAAATTGAACAAAATGAAAATATCCCAAAAGCTTTTGTTTGTCCACATGCTGGGTATATTTATTCGTGAATTGTCGCAGCTTATTCATATAAATTAATTGCCTCAAAAATAGACAAAATTTCAAATACTTTTATTATTATGGCACCATCACACAGAGCTTATTTTAAGTGAGTTTGAATGTTAAATTGTGATTTTTACAAAACTCCTTTGGGAGAAGTAAAAATTAATAAAACTTTGTGTAATGAACTAGAGTCTGATTATTGAGAATTTTTTTCTTTTAATGAATTTGCTTTTAATGAAGAACATTCGCTAGAAGTTCAATTACCTTTTTTACAACATATTTATAAAAACAAAGATTTTTCAATAATTCCTCTTGTTTTTGGCGAAACGGATTCTTTTCGTATTTGAGAAATTTTGCTAAGTTTTTTGAAAAAGCATGACACAACAATTATTGTCAGTAGTGATCTTAGTCATTATGAACCATACAGGATTGCTCAAGAAATTGATAAAAATACGATAAATCTTTTCCTTTCTAAAAATATTCCATGAATAATTAAAGAGGCTAACGCCTGCGGAAAAGGTCCATGGACAAGTCTAACTCAAATAGCCATTGCAAAAAATCGGAATACCAAACTCCTAAAATATTTAAATTCCTGAGACACAGCCTGAGACAAAGATGCGGTTGTTTGATATGCAAACGTGGTTTATTATTAATAAGGTACAAGGGACAAGGTACAAGTATAAAGTAGTTTAGAAGCAAGGAACAAAAATAAGAAACAAAACAAAAAATGCTTCAGAAAAACGGGGTCTTAGGTGAGTGGAGGTCGTCATCCTGAACTTGTTTCAGGATCCATGGTTGCATAGGCTCGATGGATGCTGAAATAAATTCAGCATGACGAACAACATCATTTCCCTTACTCTTTTATTAATTTACACTTAACCTGTTAATATTATGCAACCATACCAAAAAGAAGCCCTGAAACTGGCAAAAAGATCAATACTTGAAGAATTTGATCTTGATAATCTTGAGTGATACATTCCGAATTTAAAAGAATTAGAAGAAGAAAAATCTTGTTTTGTAACACTAAGAAAAGATAAATCTTTAAGATGATGTATATGAAATATATTCCCCATAAGGAAACTTTATGAAGATATAATATGAAATGCCAAATCCGCAGCTTTTGAAGATCCTAGATTTTCTTCGCTTACAAAATATGAAATCGAAAATTCAGATTCATTTTATCTTGATATAACTATACTTTCACCAATACAAGAAATAGAATTTATTTCACCAAAAGAACTTATTGAATTTCTTAATAAAAAAAGACCTTGATTGGTATTAAAACTCTGATATAAAAAAGCAACCTTCCTGCCTTCTGTATGGGAAGAACTAAAAAAACCAGAAGATTTTTTGACACATCTACTTTATAAAGCATCCATAACTTGAGATGAATTTAAAAATCACTTTAATGAAATGGAATTTGCTTGGTATGAGTGAGAAGAGTTTGGTAATGAATGGGATAAAATTGATTAAATTTCTTGTTTTATTTTCTCCAATAAAAACTCAAATTCAGTGTACCCAAACTCTGCATTTATATGTCCTGCATTTTCTAAAAGAATTAGCTCTGAATCAAGATTTTTTGCAAATTCTTCACCTTTTTCGATTGGTACATAAGGATCGTTGTCTCCGCTGATTAAATAAAATTTCTTGCAATTGTTTCTAATTTTTGTCCAATCAAATTTTCTATCTATAAAAGTCTTATTAAGTTCATCAAAATAAGGATTATTTAAAAAAGTCAAAAAACTTGCAACAAAAAACGCAACTTTAATAGGATTGTCGAGTTTTTCTATAATAGTTGATAAAAATGCAGGTCACAAACTGTGACCGACAACAATGGAATTTTCATCTAAATATTGCTCATATTCTGAGAAAACCGCAAGCCAGCTCTCAAGAGACTGACCATCTGGTGTAGGAAATTTTGGTACAAAAACCCTGCAATCTAAATCTTCCAACTTGGATTTTAACCGAGGAAACCAATTTCATTCAGGACTTCCTCATGTTCAGTGAATAATAATTACATTTGTCATATTTCAATTTAAATTAATTCAAATGCTCCGTACAATCTAGAACATGAACCTTGTGTTCATCATCTTCTTCTATATCACAAATTGTAACTCCGGTATTTTTCATACGTCAAAATTCCTGAAACTTAGAAAAATTTTTGCTATGAATAATCGTTAAAAAAGCTAACTTCACTCAGGCATGACAAACTATAAATACAGTTTTATTTTTGTTTTCTCTATAAATCTCATCTAAAAATTCTTTTACTCTCAAACACATTTGTTCATCTGTTTCAAAAAAATCTGGCAAATTATTCCAATCAAAATCTGGAGGTATATTCTTACCAAGAAGTTCTCAAAAATCTCTTTCTATAAGCCTTTTATCAATTTTTAATTTCAAATCTGAATGATATTCCAAGACTTTCAAAGCTGTATTTTTAGCTCTTTTTAGATTACTTGAGTAAGCCACATCTATTTTTGTATCTTTTAGTCTCAATGCTAACTTACAAGCTTGTTCTATTCATTCTTCTGATAATTTAGTATCCATACGTCATTGAAAAATCCTGTTTTTGTTTTGCAGAGTTTCTCAATGTCTTGTTATTATTAACCTCATAAGAATTTAATTTAAAATCTAAATTAACAATGTCTTAAAAATTTTATCCATAAATATTCCTTAAATTCTTGTATACTTAATTCTAAATTTTTTTCATCCTCTTTATTATTTAATCCTTTTTTTAGTGGTACTACAGATTTAAAATCCTCCAATAAAATCAACAATTTTCAACAAATCTCATTGTGTTCCTCTTTTGATATTTCTGACTTTTCCATACATAAGCCCAAATATAAAATAATAGTGAATATAGGAGTTTTAAAACAATCAAACCAATAATTATCAGTAGTAGTAATTTCTTTTATTATTCCTTTATCTATTGAATTATCTTTAAAAGCTCTTAGA
This sequence comes from Candidatus Altimarinota bacterium, assembly GCA_028691375.1. Taxonomy (GTDB): domain Bacteria; phylum Patescibacteriota; class Gracilibacteria; order BD1-5; family UBA2023; genus STD2-258. The sequence goes on from JAQUZJ010000038.1 coordinate 4,282, forward strand.
ATCGGTTCTAAATATTTTTTTCACTCAGGTATTTTTATATCTTCAAATTTTTCTTTATAATCTCATCATCAAAAACCATTTCTCATATTTGATATTTATTTAAGTATTAATATTCCCTTGCCTTTTGCTTATTTTTCTATAAAATCCTTGACGAAATTATAAATCTTAAACTGAATAAATCAAATAAAATATGAATATTCGCAACTTTTGTATCATTGCACATATTGACCATGGTAAATCAACTCTGGCTGATCGTATGCTCGAGCTCACTTGAACAATACAAAAAAGAGATATCAAAGCGCAAACTCTGGACTCGATGGATCTTGAGAGAGAAAGATGAATCACAATTAAACTTACTCCTGTTCGCATGAGCTGGAAATGATATGAACTCAATCTCATAGACACTCCTTGACATGTGGATTTTCAATATGAAGTTTCGAGAAGTCTTGCAAGCGTAGAATGAGCTGTGCTTGTAGTTGATGCTTCTCAATGAATCGAAGCACAAACTCTTTCAAATGTATATCTTGCGCTCGAACATGATCTGACAATTATCCCAGTTTTGAATAAAATTGATCTTCCATCAGCCGATATTGAAAAAGTGAGCAAAGAACTTATTTCGCTTCTTTGATGTAGAAAAGAAGATATTATCCCGATTTCTGCCAAAACTTGAATGAACGTAGAATTGGTTCTTGATGCAATTGTCGAAAAAATCACAGAACCAAGAAAACTTGATGAAGAATGAAATGTAAGCATTGATGACACAATAGTAAACCCAGCTTGAGTTGTAAAATGACTGATTTTTGACTCTCAATATGATATTTATAAATGAGTTGTGATTTATCTGAAGCTATTTTCTGGAAGCATAAAAAAATGAGATAAACTAGAACTTCTAAACACAAAAACCAAAGTTGATGCCATAGAGGTCGGTTATTTTGCGCCAAAATATGTGCCAAATTGAATAATTAACGAATGAGAAATTGGATATCTTGTAACTTGATTAAAAGAAATAAAAGAAGCTCAAGTTTGAGATACGGTCTATGGTTGAGGTGCTTTAGAATACAGAAAACCAATATTGTGATTCAAAAAAGTAATTCCCTTTATTTATGCTGGTATTTATCCAGTTGATACTGAAGATTATTTAAAACTGAAAGATAGTATAGAAAAACTAACATTAAATGATTCGTCACTTGTGACAGAAAATGAGGTTTCTCCAGCACTCGGATATTGATTTAGGTGTTGATTTCTTGGGCTTCTTCATCTTGATATTGTGAAAGAAAGACTTTGGAGAGAATTTGATATGGATGTTATAATGACGGCTCCACAAGTGACTTACAGAGTACTTTTTAATAGTGATATTACCTGAGATACTTCGATTCAAAACAGAAGAGAACTTGTAGAATTTGGATGAAAAGCTTGTACTTATCTCTATTTTTCCAATCCAGAAGAATTCCCAAATCCTGGAACATTTCTTCATCTAGAAGAGCCAATTGCCAAAATTGAGATAATCACACCAATTGAATATATTGGCACCCTAATGTGACTTGCACAAGAAAGAAGATGAATTTTCAAAAACCAATATTACATAGATTCTGATCGTGTAGTTCTTGTTTATGAAATTCCAATGGCAGAATTGATTTGAGATTTTTATGATGATATGAAAAGTCTTTCTAGTTGATATGCAAGCCTAAATTATGAATTTATAAGATACGAAAAAGACAATCTTGTAAAACTTGATTTCTTGGTTGCTTGAGAAAAACTCGATGCCCTAAGTATGGTAACCCACAACGAAAAAGCCAGATATGTCTGACAAAAAATCTGTTCAAAACTCAAAGAAAATATTCCAAAAGCTCAATTTGCAATCTCCATCCAAGCTGCAGTCTGAGCCAAAGTAATAGCCCGCGAAGATATTTCGGCTTATCGTAAAGATGTAACATGATATCTCTATGGTTGAGATGTTACCCGTAAAAACAAACTTCTAGACAAACAGAAAAAATGAAAAAAGAGAATGAAACAGTTTGGTAAAGTAAATATCCCATCGGATACTTTTGTAGAGATTTTGAAGAAATAATTTGACAATTTTATATATTTCTTTATTTTAAAAATTGCAAATTTTATAATTTATTTTATTAAGAATAATAATATGGAAAATCCTCAAGAAAATTCTGAATATACAAAGTGAAAGCTTCAGGCAGAATGAAAAACAAAGGAAATTTATGAAGTCGAATGACATCCTGATTTGATTATTATGAAAAATAAAAATGATATTTCTGCTTGAGATTGAGCAAGAAAAGAGGATGTAGAATGAAAAGCGAAGGCATCAACAATAATAACATCAAAAGTTTTTGAATATTTAAATGTCCAAAGCATTCCTACTCACTTCATAAAAAAATTAAGTGATACTGAAATGTTAGTTCAAAAATGTTATATGATTCCTCTAGAAGTAATTTGTCGCTATGCCATAACTGGATCTTATCTTTCAAGAGAAAAAGCTTTAAAATGAGAAAAAAATGCCCCGAAAGAATGAACTATTTTAGAAGAACCAATGTATGAATTATTCTACAAAAATGATGTAATTTTGGAAGACTGAACTACTGTTTCGGACCCGCTAATACAATTAAATAATAAATGATTTCCTGAATTAAAAGATAATAAACTAATTTTATTAGACCCAAAAACTTGATTGATTTTAAATTACTTATCTGTAATAAATCCAAGCACAAAAAAAGAATTAACAAAAGATGAAATAGATGAAGAAACAAATAAAATAACTTCTCTTAGTATTCAAATTTCTTATCAAACTGCAATAATATTTGAAAGTTTAAAAGAATTAAATGAAAACATAGGTTTAACTACTTTTGACTGAAAAATTGAATTTTGAACAAATATTACGTGAGAATTGGTACTTGCTGATGTAATAGATGCTGATAGTTGTAGGTTAAGAGAAGTTTTTGTAGTAGAATGAGAAGATTGAAAAAATTATTTGACTCAAAAATTCAAAGAAGATGATTTTCAAAACCTTGAAGAATTTTGAGTAAAATGAAAAGATAAAAAACCAGCTAATTATTGGGAAGAATTTGAAGTTTTACCTGAATGAATGTGAATAAAAAGAATTATAGCATGAAAAGCTTTGGATAAACAATGATTTAGAGAATGAGAAAAATCAGATGAAACTCTACGTAAATATCAAAGACTAGCTGGATTATATGAATCAGAACCTGTAGATAATATTATTAAAAATATAAAATCAAAAGTTAAAGGTAATTTGTAGGTAGGGGTTTTAATAGATAAAATGGTAAGTATTTTAGCTAATATATAGTGTTTTATTGGTTAAAATGAATTAGAATATCTTGAGTAAATATGATGAAAGTATCTATCCACTTGGTTATTATTACATTTTCTAAGACTGTAAAATAAATTCAGCATGATGAAAATAGAATGATTTTTCTATATTAACTTCTTCCTTTAAAAGAATTAATAAGTGTGATTTCATCAGCATATTCAATATAACCAGAACTTGGTAATCATTTTGATAGCCTCGACACAGTTATATCTTTTTTGATATTTTCTCTTATATACATTGCGGTTGCTTCTCATTCGATGTTTGGATTGGTAGCGAGTATTATTTCTATTATATCGTTATTTTCGATTCTTTGTAGTAATTCCTTGATTTTTAGGTCATTTATTCATATTCATGACATGGGAGAAATAGCACCTCCCAGGACATGATAAATGCCGTTGTAGATCTTTAATTTTTCGATACTAATTAGATCAAGATAATCTTCTATTACACATATTACATTTTTATCTCTTGAGCTATCTTTACATATTGGGCAAAATTCGTTTTTTGAATCTGTGTATGCATAGCATTTTTTGCATTCATGGATTTCTTTTTTGATTTTTTGGAGATAATTCGCGAAGTTGTTAATGTACGAAGTATTTGCTTTGAGCAAGAAAAAAGCAAGTTTGGTTGCTGTTTTTTCTCAGATTCAAGGTAGGAAGCTTATAATGTCTATTAATTTTTTGAGCGATTCAGGCATAAGAATGGTTAAAAATAGTTAAAAAGACTAGTCTCAATTAATCTTATCTACTTTACCAACTTTGTAAAGTTATTTTACAAACAAAAAACTGGCTTTGCGTTGAGCATAACCAGTTTAATATTTTATATTTGTTTAGTTTTTTGCGGGCTCTGTCTTCTGTCAATTATTGGAAAATGCTAAATTAGAGTCCTTCAATATAAGGTATTGTGGTTTGTCGATTTTTTCCATTTTTTGTACAACTAGATTTGAAGTTACATTGTTTAGAGATTCAACTTCAGCAATTTTTACATCTAGTAAATTATCTTCAAATAGTAGAGTTCTTTTGGACATTTCGAGATTTCTCATTGTATATCATCTTGTCGCGTTTGCATTAAGAGTCCAAACATAATATACACCCAAAATTCCTATCAATACAAGAGTTAGAACATAAGATTGAGTAAAATTTAATTTAAAATTCTCTCTTATGGTTTTTCTTGTAGAAAGAAAGGGGATCTTTCATTTTTTCATTACTATTAAATTTGGATTCATTTTGTTTTGAAGTTTTTATATTATAATTTTTTTATAATTCTCAATTTTGCACTACGTGACCTTTTATTTTTGTATATTTCTTCTTGAGTTGGAACAATTGGTTTTTTGTATACTTTTTCAGCCTTTTTAGGTTCTAATATTTGTCCAGTCTTGTCATCTAGTTTGTTTTCTAAAAATTCAGCTAATACTTGTTTGACTGTTCTGTCTTCGACAGAATGGAATGTAATTACTTGCAATATTCAATCTTTTTCTAACAAATCTATCGCTTGTCTCAAGGATTCTTCTATTACCTCCATTTCTTTATTCACTTCCATTCTCAAGGCTTGGAATACTCTCACTTTAGATTTTGAGTCAAAACTTGATTTTTCTATCAATGCTTCAAGTTCTTTGGTTGTTTCAATGGGTTTAGTTTTTCTAGTTTTTAGTATTTCATCTGCTATGAATTTTGCTTTTGGTTCATCTGAATATTCTCTAAAAATTCTTATTAATTCATTTTCATGGTAGGAATTTACTATATCTGAAGCAGTTGTAAGCGTGTTAATCTTATCAAATCTCATGTCTAGATTGCTATCGAACCTAAACGAAAATCATTTGTCTGGGTCATCGAAATGAATACTATTTACTCAAAGGTCGTAGTAAATTCAGGTTACCACTTTTATATTAATTTTTTCTAATTCTTCTTTCAGATTAGAAAAGTTTGAATGTATGAAGTATGTTTTTATTTTTTTGTCTACAATTTGTGATCAAACTTTTTTAAAAATATTCGATTTGGCTAAAGCTAAGTTTTCAGCATCAGCATCAAATCAAATGAAGATATCTTTTTCACATATTTTTTGAATAATTCAGATTGCGTGTCATCCAAGTCAAAGTGTACAATCGATTATTATGTTTGTTTTTGTTTGAGATATTGGCAAGTTAGACAGGATTTCTTCGTACAAGACAGGTATATGTCAAAAATCATCTGAGTTCAAAGTATTGTCAAAAAAATGTTAAAAACTTTTATAGGAAATCCGATGTACATAACATATTTTTTTTTGAGGAAATGTCAAGAAAAAAAATAAAAAAATGTGCAAAAATATTAAAATTTGAATTTTTAAGACAACTTTTAAAAAGTTTTTTAACAAAAAGTAAAATTAAAAATTGTTAAAAACTAAAAAATTTAGCTTTAATAAAAAGAAAAAACGAGATTTATTTTTTATAAAAAAATGTCAAAAACTCTGTCCAGTTTTGAAACAAATTTTGTACAGAAACTTAAAGAATAAATTTTATTTTGGAACGAAAACTAAAAACATTATTTTAAATTTGATTTTTCCTAATTTAAATTTAAAATGCCATCAACGATTGGGTTTTATCAGATTAAGGGGATATTTGGAAAGTATTCTTGGATAAAATTCTAATCCAAAGCGCTAGAGATTTGTCTCTAGAACTTAGGTGGAACCGTCCTTATTTATTGTATAGGACCCTAAGACTCATTGGTAAGATTGAGTCTTTTTTAATTTTTTCACTTCAGATTATTGTGGAACAAATAAAAGTAGCATGTTCTTGTGTAATAAGAAAAGAAAATAAATTTCTTTTGGTTAAAGAGACAAAAAAATTATGGGAATGACAGTTTGGAATGCCAGGCTGAACTCTTGAATTATATGAAAGTATTTTAGATTGTGCGAAAAGAGAAGTAAAAGAGGAAACCTGATTTGATGTTGAACTTATAAAATTTATTAAAATAATTAATTTTCCTAAAAGTAAAAATCTGAATACAACTACAATATTTTTGTTTGAATGAGAAGTTGTTGGATGAAAAATTACTGAATCTGAAGAACATCCAGATGTCAATTATTTTTCACTGGAGGAAATAAAAAGTATGAACGAAAGATGAATTTTTAGACAACCTCGGGTAATTGAAATTTTTGAAAATATAGATAGCAGTCCTCGGTCTCCTGTTGATTTGATAAAAGTAATTAAATTTTAAAATTTATTAATATGCCTTTAAAAATAAGTATTAGCTGACTTGCTGGATC
>JAQUZJ010000039.1 GCA_028691375.1 Candidatus Altimarinota bacterium
ATAATTGATTTTGTCAGCATATCCACAATAGGATTCAGGACATAAAGTGTTTTAAAAAGAAAAGTTACAAATAGTACATGGGAAAGATAAACTCAATAGCTTATTTCTCAAATTTTCTCAATAAATTTTGTGCTGATTTTTGAGAAAATATTGGCGTTATTTTTTATGAACATAAACATTATCACTGAAGTTAGAATCACATTTGGTGAAAAATTCGAATAAAACCGTTCGCCCAAGACTCAGTTATTATTTTGTGTCAAAAAGTAAGTTCAAATTACTGTGGTCAAATAAGCAACTATAAATAGAGGAATTGAGATTTTTTTGTTATCTAGAAAAGTTGTGTAATTGTGTAGATAATAACCCAATATATAATACCCAATATAACCTTCTCAGAAGCCAAGACTAACGCCAAAGCTAAATCCTGTAAAATTCTTGATTAGTGGAAATATTACACTAAAAATTGCGAGCAAAATTAGAATATAGTGCATATTTTTCTTTTCTTTTACAAATGGTTTTATAAGAGGAGTTAGCAAATATAAGCCAAATAACATATAAGGAAACCAGAGATGTTCTGCCACTGGTCATCTAAAAATTTTTACAACACTTTTGAGTATATTTACACTGTGATCATTCCACCAATAAGCCATAATATACACGATACTCCAACAAATTAGCGGTATAACTATACGAGAAGCTCTTTTTCTCAGATTAAATTCTTTTTCTGACCCAAGCAAAAGCATTCAGGATAACATCACAAAAACTGGTACACAAAAACGCAACAAAGAATCAACAGAGTTTGCAAAAAACCAATTAAATAAAGAAATTTCCTTGAACATATTGCAATAATATCACACACAATGTAGGATAATTACAGCAAAAATGGCAAGTACTCTCAGGATGTCAGCGTAGAGGATTCTTTTCATTAATTGGATTTATTTAATTTTTTAAAAGCTTTCTTCAGGGCATCATAAGTACCATTGTATTCTGTGTCATTTTTTGTAATATCAATGTCCTTTTCTTGGAGCCATTTATATTCAATATGGTCTTTGGGGTTTAATTTGATTTCAAAATCAGGATTGCTTATTTTACAAAGAAAATCCACTTCTACATAGTGTTTCTTTTTTTCTTTATTTGGGTGAACATAGGTAAAAACATGCACGATTTCTCAAATTTCAATTTCTAGATTTAATTCCTCTTTTATTTCTCTTTTTAATCATTCTTCCAGAGTTTCTCAATATTCCAAATGTCATCCAAGAATTTCCCATAATCATGGGAACAGTTCTTTTTCTGAGGATCTTCTTAAGACTAGAATTTCATTATTTTCGTTGTATATGTATGCACATGCTGTTATTTTTTGTTCCATATTTTAATACGTTTTATTTACAAGTCTGTTCATTATAGGTATATTGTCTCCCGTAACAAATATTTTTAAAAAAAGAAACGATTTTTCTCATTTCTTGTTTCATTATATTGATTTTTTTTTACAAAAGGTAAATAGTATCTGTTCCTGGTTATAATTCTTTTATAAAAATCAATAAATATTCTATCTCAATAGTATCCTTTTTTCTCTGAAATCAACATTTTCATTGTGCGTTGGATGGTTTACTTTTTTCAAAAATCCCTATATTTATTGCAAAATAATGCAAACTATAACAATTTATGTATGGAAGAGACAAAAAACACACCAATTTTTGCTTATTTAAGAAAGTGGAAAGAGAATGTCGAAATATTTAGCAAAAAAGATATGTCCGCAGTATAAAAACACAATTGAGAAGATCCATATTGCCGAGCACGTTATTCTCAAGGATTTTATTAAATTTATAAAAGACATACTCGACCAACAAATTCAAATAAATACTGATTCTTTTAAGAAAGCATTTTTTGAAATCAGAAAAAATAGAGACAAGATTGAACAAGAGGCTGGTAGAAAAATTGAAATAGTCGAATATTCTGAAAAATAGTTGAGATTGGCGCATGAGATAAAAAGATTAAAGATGCAGAAGTTGAAAAATTGAAAAAACAAAAGGTTGATATTGAACAATCAAAAGTAAATCTTACAAAAAAATTTGCTAAAGATTTGATATGAGAGGAAATTTATAAAGATACACTACAGGATTTGGAAAATGATATTAAAGATATAGATAAGGCAATTGAAGATTTTTCAGATGATACTGATGTTGAAATGTATTTGGTCAGATTGCCTGAAATACTTTCAAAAACTTTCGAACTCGCCAGAAAGTCTATTGATAAAGAGAAAATCGAAGATATGAAAGATGATCTTTTGAAACTTATTGAATTGACTACTTTCGAACTCACTATAACAAACAAAAAAGAGCTTAAAATTCAGCTCTTTGATGTGTTAGATTGATTGATTTCTAACGATAAGTCTATATTGGACATACCTCCGTTATGAATAAATACCAAGTTTAAGTATGGTTTCATTTGATTAAATAGAGAATTTCGTATTAAATATAATATTACATTATTGGAAATAATTTTATAAATTCAGATTGATCTATTTTTCTTAAATTAATTATTTTTACGTTTTTACTCTTGTTTTGTAATGGATCATAATCTGAATCAAGTGTTAGTAAATAATCAATATCATGAGTCTTACAAGCTAAATAATTATTTATATCGTTTGTATCAAGACATTGAAATTCTTCTTTTAAGCTAATTATCAAATTTTTTATTACCTCTCAATTACTCCCATTAAAATCACATATATGGTTTGGATTATTGTCTTCCAATATTCTTAATGTGTCTCTAAAAACACTACAAACTCTTGTTTGGTATTCTTTTTTGTATTCTTTATTTTTTCTCCACTCTTTTTTTAAATTATTCCAGGTTGTACTTAAATTATTATTAATATATGAATGTTTTAATTTTTCTTGTTCTGTAATGCTCATTCTATTTAAGATATCTTCTGTAGTTGCTAATTCAAATATATATCTAGTTAATCATATATTTTCAAGAGCATTATATAGTTCATTTATTATAATATTTGATATATAAAAAGTATATTTTCAACTATATAAAACGCTTAGTAAATAATTTATATTATCTACTAAGCGTCATTTTTTATATTCTGATAAATTTTCTATACGCATCAATATACAGGTATCTAGAAAAATACTTACTCATCAATTCATTTTATACTAGTTATATTTATTGTACTATTTTTTGCGCTATATTCTATTCTTTTTAGCATTTCAGAGTAGTCACCATTAATTCACTCTATCTTATAATTTATAGAATATTTTATTAATGGGGTTAATAATTCTCTTAAAAATGGAGAGATTGTTGATTGAATTCCCTCAAAATCAAAAACAATTTCTATTCATTTTTCTTTGTTAGATTTTATTATATCATTAGATATATCTCTAGCTTTAGTGTAATCTATTGCAAGACCATCAGCTAAAATATCATTTAATTTAATAGTGTTAATTGTGTTCATAATTTTTGTACTAAAATGCTAAACATTAAAACGAAAATTTATATAAGTACCATGAATATTGGAATCAGTACTATGTTTTTTAATTACTATATCATTAATATCTAATAAACTTCATTCATTACATATTTGATTAAATGCTATAGATAAAAATTCTTTTCAACTATAAATATTTAGTATTCCTTTGTGTTCATTTAATAATTTTGAAAGTCTAAATAAGCCTTCTCATCATCAACTCAATCTTGTAGAATATTTAGTTACACAACATAGTATAATTATAATTGTATTAAGTCAATATATATTTATAAAATCGTCTGGATTTTTTAGAAATTTTGATTGCCTAATTATCTCACAATTCATTCAATTTTTAAGACTATTTTCAACTATTCATATTCAGTCATCAAATATTGTAAAATCCATTTCTCATATTTTAGGATATTTTTGTGAAAAGGTATAAACATAACTAGCATTTGAATGTTCCTGGGAATTAGCAAATAATTCAAATGGATAATCGAAAAATATATTTGGGAATTTATTCTGATTATGTATCATGAGTGTACCAAAAGAACTTATATCCTCATTTTTAAATCTATTAAATGGTAATATTACAGAATCTAATTTTGTAGTAATATTATTTTTATTTACAAAATCTAAAAAACCAGAATTTTTCAAGTGCTCAGTAACAGTAGGAGTACAATTTATTGTTATTTTAGTTATACTATTAACTTTTGTTATAAAATAGGAAAGATATAACAATATATGTCATGGAATAAAATTTCCATTAACTTTTATAGTAAGCTCTTCATTTTGAGTATCTTTTTCTATACGAAACATTATTATATTTCTAATATATAAGATAAACTTATCTAATTTATTTACTACATCAGATAGTTCTAATATTGTTTTGTTCTCACTTTTTAAAAAAGGTCATATTTCTATATTTGTCATTTTATTGTAGATAATAATATTTTATATTATGTTATTTTACTTTATTAAAAATACAAATTTTTCTTTTATAATATGATGATATTAATTTAATAGTTAATTCCTCCCCCCTCTTAATCTTTCTAGATAATGTGTGTTTGGTTGTTTTTGAAGTTTTATGGTATAGTTGATGTATGAGCGGATAGAATGGTGGGAGAGAGGATTGTGGTTGGTTATTTGAAGGAGATTTTTTAAAATAAAGTTACTATAACTTTTATTTGACATTCAATCCCAAAAGTTACAATTTTTATTGTATTAATCTATATTTTATGTATATATCCTGTTATTTTATAGTTTATATACCCTTATTATCTTCTTATATAAGCCATAAATAAAAATTGTATTTTTAAGGGTTTTGGATATACTAAGACCAAATATTTTATATATATAAATAAATGACAAATAAAAAACAATTCTCTGAAAGAGATATTTGCTCAAAATATATAACACCTGCAATTATTGGTGTCTGATGGGATTTAAACTCTCAAATAAAAGAAGAAGTATGATTCACAAAATGAAGAATTAAGGTTAGATGAAAAGTAATAGCAAGATGAGAACAGAAAAGAGCTGACTATATCTTATATCATAAAGATAACTTTCCTATTGCAATAATTGAAGCGAAGGATAATAACCATTCTATTTGAGATTGAATGCAACAAGCTCAAAATATGCCTTCACCTCTGAAAAATCAGACATAAAGAAAGCAAGCTTTTCTTTTTCAAAGTCATATTTTGATTTTTTATCCACAGGCGTAATTAAACTGTAATGACATAAATTTAATCTTTTTTTGTCATAAATCAATTTTATAAGAGGAGGCAATGTGTTTACTTTTTTCAAAAATCCCTATATTTATTGCAAAATAATGCAAACTATAACAATTTATGTATGGAAGAGACAAAAAACACACCAATTTTTGCTTATTTAAGAAAGTGGAAAGAGAATGTCGAAATATTTAGCAAAAAAGATATGTCCGCAGTATAAAAACACAATTGAGAAGATCCATATTGCCGAGCACGTTATTCTCAAGGATTTTATTAAATTTATAAAAGACATACTCGACCAACAAATTCAAATAAATACTGATTCTTTTAAGAAAGCATTTTTTGAAATCAGAAAAAATAGAGACAAGATTGAACAAGAGGCTGGTAGAAAAATTGAAATAGTCGAATATTCTGAAAAATAGTTGAGATTGGCGCATGAGATAAAAAGATTAAAGATGCAGAAGTTGAAAAATTGAAAAAACAAAAGGTTGATATTGAACAATCAAAAGTAAATCTTACAAAAAAATTTGCTAAAGATTTGATATGAGAGGAAATTTATAAAGATACACTACAGGATTTGGAAAATGATATTAAAGATATAGATAAGGCAATTGAAGATTTTTCAGATGATACTGATGTTGAAATGTATTTGGTCAGATTGCCTGAAATACTTTCAAAAACTTTCGAACTCGCCAGAAAGTCTATTGATAAAGAGAAAATCGAAGATATGAAAGATGATCTTTTGAAACTTATTGAATTGACTACTTTCGAACTCACTGTGACAAACAAAAAAGAGCTTAAAATTCAGCTCTTTGATGTGTTAGATTGATTGATTTCTAACGATAAGTCTATATTGGAGGCACCACCGTGGAGAATAAATACCAAGATAATGTGAATAAAATAGTTAGTTATTGTCTTAATATAGCCAATATTTGGGATATATTTACTATTTGAAATCTTACTGAATTTTAAAAATTATTTTAATAAATTTAATCAAATAGAAATAATTTAAGGTTTAGAAAATGAAAGGAAGAAAAAAGAAGTAGCTTAAAAAAGATGAAAAAACTTCATTTAAGATGTAGACTATTAATTGTTTCTTAACCTTGATTTTAAAATAGAAAAAGTTGGTTGAGAAAATGTTTTTATTTAGTAGCTTTGTACTAATTTCTTAAAAATATTTCTCAACTCTTTTTCTAATTGATTCATACACGAGAAATCTCCTTCTAAAAAATTTCTAAACTTAGCAAAGATAAATTTAAAAACTTCAATAGTTTGTAGCTAAAAATATCTTTCTTAAGCCAATATCTAATTATATAACTTTTTTTAAAAAATAAACTTTGTTTTAAAAAGTCCTCAGTTTTACCTGAGGACTTGGAAAATGATTTTATTTTGTATATTTACTTTAATTTTTTATTTTCAATTTCAAAAATAGTTTTTCATTCTATATTATTCCATGTTTGAGGTCAGCTAACACTATATTATAAAAGTATCTGAGCTGGTGCTGTAGAAGAAGAAAATATATAATCTTTTCAAATATTAGTTTATCATCTTTTATCTTTATAACTCATTCATTAATTAACTCTCTTTTTAATCTCTTATATCATGATAACATTGAATTTGTTTCATTATTTTTTCAATAACTTCAACTTAATACAACAAATCAATTTTCATTATATATCAATTCTGCTTTACATTCAGGTTTTTCGATATAATAACTATTTTCATTTTTATTTTCTGTTTTTTTCAATTCTTCTAAAAATCTATATCAAAGTACATTCAATAAAAATTTAATCTCTTCAATATACTCATTTAAATTACTTTTTCTAAATTCCTTTACATTAGAGTTGTTTCAGTCTTTTAAGTTCATAAGATTAAAATCTCATTTCTTGTCAGCTATCTCAATTATTGTTTTTTCTATAAAGTTTATATCTCAATCATCAAAAGTATTATTAGTTGTAGTAAAACAAATAATATCTTTAAACTCTTTTCTACCCTCTCTAATATTTCATTTAAGCCTATCGTGTAAATTTTTTGCCTGTCAAATATATATCTCATCTCAAATAAGGAAATATATTCAATAGTTTGTTATATTTCCTTTTAAATAAGGATTAATTGATAATTCGTTATTAAAAAGAATTTTCGGTATGTAAAATCATATCAGCTCTCATTTTGTGAATTCTAATATTTTTATTCATGAAGTTTCACCCTTATAAAAGGTTAATTGTAGAGTTTTATCGTTATTCATATTTATAAAATTTTTATCTATTCAAATCCTTTTCTATAGCACTAAATTGTTCTAATGCATTTACTAAATCATCCATAATTTCTTGTGCTATAATTTCTGGGGAAGGAAGATTTTCTGATTCTTCAAGAGCTTTATCTTTTATCCAAAAAATATCAAGATTAGTCTTATCTCTTTTGAAAATTTCATCCAAATTATATTTTCTCCATCTTCAATCCTGATTTTCAGAGTTGTATGTTTCTTTTCTATCATGGATATTTGCAGGATTGTAACAATTTATAAATTCTTCTAGATCAGACATTTTCAAAGGATTTGTCTTCAATGAGAAATGAATATTAGTTCTAAGGTCATAAAACCAAACATCTTTAGTATTTGCAGTTTCTCAACCTGTTTTCTTGTCAAAAAACAAAACATTTGCTTTAACTCAATTAGCATAAAATATTCAAGTTGGAAGTCTGAGTATTGTATGAAGATTACAATTGTGAAGTATTTTCTTTCTTATAGTCTCTCATGAGCCTCATTCAAAAAGAACATTGTCAGGCAATACAACAGCTGCCTTTCATCAGATTTTTAGAATAGTATGGATATGTTGCAAAAAATTGAATTGTTTGTTTCAAGTAGCTGTCCAAAAATCAGCTCTTTCAATGGTATTATCATTTTTTCAAATCTCTCATTCCTCTGTAGTGAATTTATCAGTACTTTTCTTTCCAAAAGGAGGGTTTGTAAGAATTATATCAAATCTATGACCAGGGTCTTTAATAAGACTATCTCCAACAATTATAGGGCTTTCAGTTTCTCAGATACCATGTAAAAACATATTCATAACAGCAAGCCTTGCTGTACTTACAACAAGTTCTTGTCAGCTTAATACATCTTTTTTTAGTTTCTTTTGTTCATCTTTATCAAGATTTCATTTTGATAAAATATACTCATGAGCTTCAAGTAGAAATCATCCAGTACCGCAACAAGGATCATGAATAGTTGTTTCAATGCTCGGTTTCATCACTTCAACCATAGCCTTAATTAGAGTTCTAGGAGTAAAGTATTGTCATGCTCCAGATTTCGTATCTTCTGCAACTTTCCCAAGCAATGATTCATAAATCTCACCCTTTACATCTACTCATAAAATATTCCATTCAATTTTACCAATCTCATTTATTACTCTTTTTAATTTTGCAGGATCCGAAATCTTGTTTTGAGCTTTTCTAAAAATTATTCAAAGAATTCAATCATATTTTGAAAGAGAATCCAATAAATCCCTATAATGAACTTCTAGTTCAGCTCAATCAAGTTTTTCTAGACTTGCCCAATTGAATTCAACTGGAATCTGGCTATCTTGATTATATGGAGGTTTAGTTTTCTCATAAGCCATTTTCAGGAATATAAGAAAAGTTATCTGTTCAAGATAATCACTTGAGCTTACTCAATCATGCCAAAGAATAGTACATATATTCCATATCTTTGAGGCTATTTGGTCTTTATCTAGTGTCATAAATTATTGTTTTTTATAAATAAATTTTAGAAATTCTTCAAAAACAAGATTTGTTTCTTCTATAAGATTTTTACTATTATCATTATTAGTATTTTTTCATCAATGAAATAGATTACTTCTTACTTGATATACTGTTAAAATAAATTCTTTTAAATTGTCTATTTCTCTATATCTAATAACTTCACTTGGATTATCTAATCTTACCACTCATCATTTCTTTTTATTCGGGTGATCAGGATGTTCTCTTTTATTTATAAAAGAAAAATATTTATTTAACTTTAATGAAGGTTTAATGTTTTTTTTAAATAAATCTTCATATTTGTTAACAAAAAATAATAACCTGTTAGTATCTCAATCTTTCTTTTTTCATAAGAATCTTTTATATTCTGATTTTCTTCAGTTTTCATCTAAAACAAGTTGAGAATAAAAAGCATTGAAAGAAATAAAGAAATAGATAAATTTATCAAAATAATTTATTTCTATTTTTCATTTTTCATACCAAGAGTGTATGATTTCAAAAGTTTTATTTGTTTCTTGGTTCATAAGTAATTATTAAATTAGTTCTCAACTAAAAGCTTTTTTCAAAATAGATTGTTTTAGATTATTAGCTTTTTTAATATTTATATCAATCAGATTCTCCATTTCTTCAATTATAGAAAGTCTAGATTCAACTTCTTCAACTATTTTTTGTTGTTCTTTAAATGGAGGAAGGTTTATTTGTATATTTCTAACTGAATCTTTGTCTATGGTTGGATTTCATACTCATTTTACAAATAATCTAATTTGGGATTTTGATTTTATTGAAATTAGGTGATAGTAAATATATTTTGAAACTATAAATTCATTGAATCTTAACATAAATAGATTCATTGCTAGTGAACAAGGTTTATTTAAAAAGGGCATTAAGTAAACTTTTCAGGCATTTCAAATTTTACTCATTAAGATTTCTCATCAATATATTTTTGTCTTTTTTAAATTTTCATAAGCATATTCACTAATATATTTAGTATTAATTTCAAAATCATTTTTTTCGAAGTTTGTAGATCTTATCATTAAAGCATATCATGGAGAATCAAATAATTCAACAAATTCCTTTAATTTTTCATATGATCAATTAGCATGATAATCTGTTAAAAAATCAAGTATTGTTCAAATATTTGTTAAAATCCATCAATTTGGCACTATTTCATTAACCTCTTTATATATTACAGCTTCTTTATATTTCTTTCAAGGATTCTCAGCCAAAAATTTTTCTTTTTTTGCTTTCAATATTTTTTCAAGTAGTATATTTGCACTTTCAAAATCAGGAGATTTTATATATTCTTTTCTCCATTCTTCTGTTAATTTTCATTCAACAGCAGATTTCAAAACACTTGCTTTATAATTCTTTAAATTGGTTTTGATTTTTTTAAGAGACTCAAGTCAATAATCCAATCTAGAAAATTGTTTCTCAATTTCTGAAACAATGAGTTTTTGGGTTGGAAGTGGTGGTAGAGGGATTTGCATATCAATAACATTATTGATTGTAACCTGGGGCTGAGCAGATCCTGTAACAATTTTAGATTTATTTATTGTATGCAAAAAATAATAAATATATTTTTTATGTTCTTCGTTTTTTT
>JAQUZJ010000040.1:0-6590 GCA_028691375.1 Candidatus Altimarinota bacterium
CTACAGCATTTTCTCAAGCTATCCACTGGGAACAAATGTTTATTGTGTCAGTTGCAATCACTCAAACTTTAAAAGTTTTTTTATGATTTTTAAGGTAATTTTTTATAAGTAGTGGCCACAAAGGGAAAGTACATATTATATAATCAGGTTTGTAACTTTCTATTTCTTTATTAAATTTTTTTTGAGCAGTTATCTTGAGATCTATATCAATCAAAGAGTTAGTTATTTTTTTATCAATAATGTATTGAGTTAGTTTTCAAAGAATTTTTTTTCATTCTACAAATTCATAAAAATGTGATTTTTGTTCGTTTTTATTTTGTATTAATCACAAAAAATCTAGAGTTTTTATATCATTTCAATTTTTTTCCAAATAATTTTGGATATTATTTTTGGCGTAGTTATGTCACCATCAATATGATCATGATAATATTAAAAATCTAGTCATTTTTTGAAAAATTCTTTGTATATAAATATAAATCAATTAATAACAAGTAAGAACCCCAGTGCTAAAAAAGTTATTTGTGGATGTTGAATATATGTTATTCACGCTACTAAGGGTCATATTATATTTCCAAGACTTCAGAAAGAAGCATTTATTCAAAAAATATATCAGAGATTACTTTTGTGTATTTTTTTTGATATGACAGAGAAAACTGCCGAATTTATATTATTAAAACCGATTACTATTAATGTCATTAAGAGCAATAATGATGGAATATTTTTGCAGTAATAATAGCCTATAACTACACTTACTCATAATATAAGAAGTCAGCTAATAATCAGTCAATCTTCTTTTAGCAATTTTTCTGCTCTTTTGATAAATACAAAAATATAAACTACAGAAGCCAGTCAAAAATATCAAAATATAAGTCAAGTGCTGGTTTTATCTAATCAGAATCTTTCGTTTAAGAGTAAAGGAAAAATTGTTTGAATGCTGGATAGGGTAATGTTTAGTATCATATAAGTTGCGAAAATAATTAGAAGATGACTTTTTCTGATTTTATCTTTATTAAATCTTTTATTTTCTAAATGAATATGTTTTTCTGGTTCGTGTAAAAAAAAGATTCATATAGCTAAAGCTATAGTCATTATTATTGAACTTATAATTCAGATATAAGAAGTATGAAGTCATCACAATAAAGGACTTATTGCAATTCAAGTTATAAAACCTCAACCTATTACAAGTCAAATATTTCAAAAAATTTCAACCTTGTCTTTTTCTTCTGTGTTATCAGAAATATAAGCTTGTATAACAGCTACTCATCAACCTCAAAGTCAATTTAATAATCTTGCAATAAAAAACATTAAAATACTTTCTGTTAATCAAAAAACTAAATATCAAAGTATATTTAATATAAAGGTGAAAAGTATAATTTTTTTTCTTCAAAATCTATCAGAAATTCTTCAAAAATATATTCAACCAATAAACATTCAGATTGCAGCAGATGAATTAATAAAACCTGTTATAAAAGCGCTTCAACCTAAGTCTTTTATTATAAGAGGCAAAATTGGCAATAAAAAAGAAAAGCTCACACTATCCAAAAAAATCATCAAAAAAGCAATAAAATTTTTTTTGTTCATTTTTATCTTTTCAATAAATTGTAATAAGCATTTTCAAGTTTGTCTGTCATATCTTTTACATTAAAACATTTTGCTATATAAAAAGCATTTCTTCAGAGATTTTTAAGAGTTTCTTCATCTTTTAGAATATGAACAATTTTGTCTCATATTGCTTTGAAATCTCATTTTTTGAATTTGTAGCCATTAACGCCATTGTCAATCAATTCTCAAGTTCATTTTTCGTCTACTCATATTATTGGTAATCAAAATCCCATAGCCTCAAGTATTGTGATTCATTGAGTTTCTGTACTCGAAGCTGTCAGAAATAGTTTTGATTTTACATAAATATCTGATCTGATAAGCTTTTCATGTGGAATTGCTCAAAGAAAAATCACATTTCACTGAAGTTCTAATTTTTCAACCAAATTTCTGAATTCTTGTTCATTAGGTCATTTTCAAACAATAAGAAACAAAATATCAGGAATTTGTTCTTTTACTACTTGTATTGATTTTATAGCTATGTCTAGCTCTTTTTCTGTGGCAAGTCTTCAAACATAAAGGATAATATTTTCTCAATTTATATTTGGTATAAAATCATTTTCTACAATTATTTCGTCGATCGAAAAAGGTAATGGATTGGGAACTATTTCTATGTTTTTATTTTTGATTTTATTTTTTAGAAGTTCTTTTTTTGAATTTTCACTTGGACAAATAATCAAATCTGATTCATTGTAAAAAAGGTTGTTATATTTCCGTGAAAAACTTTTCACTATAAGAGAATTTTGTGCTCAAATGTGTTTGAGATATCATTCATCAGCTATATATGTATGAAAAGTTCCAACAATAGGTTTTTTCAATTTTTTTCAAATCATAATTCAATGAAATCAAATAATGAATTGAGTATGAAAATGAATTATTTGAGGATCAAATTCTTTTACTATATTATATACATTCAAGGATCTTTTTAGTCAGACAGTTATTTTAAATTCTGGATAAAAAAAGGCCTTCATTCAATTTAATGTAGCAATCTTTATATTTTCTTCTTGGAAATTCTCAATTCATTCATTATACGGAGCAATTACCAAGACCTCGTGTCATCTAGCTGTCAATTCTTTTAAAAATGATGTTGTGCTAGTAACTATTCCGTTCATCATAGGATAAAAAGTATCTGTAAAAACAGCAATTCTCATATAATTAGTTAATTTTTAACATGCTAACTATATTTAAATTTTTAGTTCTTTCAATTTAATTTTTGACATTAATTTTTTGATCGGATTTAACGCAATATAGACAAATTAAATTTGATTAAACTTTCAATTAATTATAATAACCTAAATTATTTAAAAATCTAAAAAATGCAAAAACTACTTATAGCCACTACAAATCCATGAAAAATTCAAATGTTTAAAGAAATTTTAAAGGATTTAAAAGGTTTAGAATTAGTTTTTCTGGATTCTTTTGAAAAAATAAAACCACCAGAAGAAAACTGAAAAACCGTTGAAGAAAATGCAATATTTAAAGCAAAATATTATGGAAATATTTTTAAAATGCCGACTGTGGCTGATGATTGAAGTTTTGCTATTGATGATTTAAATTGAGAGCCATGAGTAATGTCAAGAAGGTGGTGAGGAATTTTGTCAGATTGAGTTTCTGATGAAGATTGGTCAAAATTTTATATTGAAAAAGTAGCAAAAATCGGGAAAGATATTTTTGAAGCCAGACTTATTTATTGTAGATGTTTGTATATTCAGCAAAATTGAGATATTTTTTTGGATTCTTGAAATAGCCCAATGTTTCTTACAAATAAACCATTTTTTTCAAAAGTTAAAGGTTTTCCTTTAAATTCATTTATAGTTCTAAAGGATTGAAGATATGAGATTGAAGTTTCGGAGGAAGAAAAACAGGTTTTACAAGCAAAAAGGAGAGATTATGAATGATTTTTAAATTTCATTAAAAAACATTTATTTTAATAAAATCATTTTATGAAAATAGCAATATGATCTACTAGATGACCAAAAGTTGAATGAGTAAAACTTGGAGTTATAGAATGTCCTTATTTTAAATGACAAGAAGTAGAATTTCTTACTTTCAAAGTGGAATCTTGAGTTTCTGATATGCCTTTGAGCTTTAATGAAACAATGCTCTGAGCTAAAAATAGAGCAGAAATTTTAAAAAAATCATGAATTGAAGCTGATTTTTATGTAGGACTTGAATGATGAGCTTCTATGATTTGAGAAAAGGCCTATTTGTTTTGAGTTGGTTATATTGAGAGCCAAAATTGAGAATGACACTTTGGAATTTCAAACATGATAGAAATCCCAAAGAAAATCGAAACAGCTCTTTATAAAGAAAAAAAGGAACTTTGTAATGTAATAAATGAATTATCTTGAAAAACTTGAGTAAAAGATAATTGATGAACTTTTTATGAACTTACGGATTGAATGTTTGAAAGAACTGATGAATTCAAAAAAATTTTTGAATTAGCAATTTCGCCGTTTTTTAATCAATTTTACAAATAAAATTATGCTAAAAAAAATAGTTAATCTGATTTTCGAATGATTACAATTAAAAAGAATCAAGCACGAATGATGGAGACTTGCAGGTATTCCTTTTCCCGATAGTGTAGCCGAACACAGTTTAAATGCTGCACAAATTTGATATATTTTAGCTAAAATGGAATGAGCTGATGCAAATAAAGTCGCGACAATGCTTGTTTGGCATGATATTGGTGAAGCTCGTATTTGAGATATGCATTTTATAAATACAAAATATATTAATAATAAAAATAATTTTGAACTTGAAGCTATGAAACATCAATTTGAAAAAATAGATTTTTGAAAAGATGTTCTTGATTTATTCATAGAATATGAAGAAAGGAGTACTTTTGAATGAAATATTGCGAAAGATGCTGATTATCTTGAGCAAGCATTTCAAGCCAAGGTTTATGTAGAAACCTGATACAAAGAAGCTCAAATTTGGATAGATAATGTTTGAAAATCTTTAAAGACTGAAAGCGCAAAAAAACTTTGGAAAGAATTGCAAACTTCTAGTTTTTCAGATTGGTGCAGATGAATGATTACAATGGAGTAATTTTTAAGGAAAATCTGAATAACTAATTCGTAAAATATTTTTATTAATAAAATTAGATTATGGAAATAAACCCAAAAATAGAATCTTCTTGGAAAGAAGCCCTTAAAGAAGAATTTGAAAAAGATTATTTCAAAGATATCAAAAAAGCTATTGTAGCTGACATTGAAAAAGGAAACACGATTTATCCACCTTTACCTTTGATTTTTAATGCTTTTGAAAAAACTCCATTTGATAAAGTGAAAGTTGTTTTACTTGGACAAGATCCATATCATTGACCAAGACAGGCTCACGGACTTAGTTTTTCAGTTTTAGACTGAATCACTTTTCCACCAAGTCTCAAAAATATTTTTAAAGAATTAGAGAGTGATTTGTGATTTCAGGCTCCGCAAAGCGGGAATCTTGAAAAATGGGCAGAGTCTTGAGTTTTAATGCTGAACGCTATACTTACAGTTTTGGCTTGAAGTCCAGCTAGTCATTCAAAAATCGGATGGGAAAAATTTACAGATGATGTTATAAAAGTAATTTCTGATAAAAAAGAAAAAGTTGTGTTTATTTTATGGTGAAATTTTGCAAGAAGTAAAAAAAATCTTATTGATACAACCAAACATTATATCATCGAATCAGCTCATCCGTCACCATTCTCAGCCCATAATTGATTTTTTGGAAGTAAACCTTTTAGTAAGTGTAATGCAATTTTGAAGAAAATAGGCGAGGAAGAAATTGATTGGAGGTTATAAAAATTTTGATTTTTTGTATTAATGTGTAAAATAGTTTTGTTAAAGAAAAAAGCACTTGAGTAGCCATCAACTACGAGCTGAGGAAAGAAAGACTTTTGGTCAAGTAGAATCCTTCGGAGACGCAACTTCGTCAACAAATCAAATCAAGTAGGGGCAGATTTTAAATTTGCCCCCAAGCTTTAGGTGGTACCTTCCCGAAAAAATCGGGACCGAAAGCACATTGTTTTTATGATGTGTTTTTTAATTTTTCAAAAAAGCCAAAAAACGCGTCATCCTGAACTTGTTTTATGATCTATCGTACCTTACTAACCATGGATCCTGAAACAAGTTCAGGATGACGGAAACATATAGAAAAATCGTGGTAATCCAAGTCCGCTTTTGTAGTTGCAGTAGATTGCCATTTTGTACCTCCTAGCAATGACGTAACCTCTTAAAACTTTTAACTTTCTAACTTTTAACCCTTATGTACCCACAAGTAAACACTCGCCAATCTTTTCCAGAACTAGAAAAAAAGATAATAGATTTCTGGAAAGAAGAAAAAATGTTTGAACAATCTCTAAAATTGAGAGAAGGCTGTGAAGAATTTAATTTTTATGATGGACCTCCTTTTGCGACAGGGACTCCGCATTATGGTCATATTTTGGCTGGGACAATGAAGGATGTGATCCCGAGATATCAGACTATGAAATGAAAATATGTAGAAAGAAGATTCTGATGGGATTGTCACGGTCTTCCAATCGAAAATATTGTAGAGAAAAAAATGTGAATTTCTGGAAAAAACGATATTGAATGAAAAATTTGAGTTGGTTGTTTTAATGAAGAATGTAGAGATAATGTTTTTCTTTATGTAAACGAATGGAAAAAAACTGTTGAAAGAATGTGAAGATGGGTTGATATGGATAATGATTACAAAACTCTAGACACAAATTTTATGGAATCTGTTTGGTGGGTTTTTAAGACTATTTATGACAAATGATTAGTTTATGAAGGGAATAAAGTAGTGCCATACTGTCCTCGTTGTTCGACTCCACTTTCCAATTTTGAAGTTGGACAAGGTTATGCAAACAAACAAGATAAATCAATTACAGTAAAATTTAAAGTAAAAAACTCTCCAAATAAATATATCCTCGCTTGGACAACAACTCCATGGACTTTACAATGAAATCTTTGACTTGCAGTTGGTGCAGATATTGATTATGTTGA
>JAQUZJ010000040.1:6690-10520 GCA_028691375.1 Candidatus Altimarinota bacterium
CCTCATTGTTGGAGATGTGACACGCCTTTGATTTATAGATGAATCAATGCTTGGTATGTTGCAGTTGAAAAATTCAGAGACAAAATGGTAAAAAATAATGAAAAAATTACTTGGGTGCCAGAAAATATAAAATACTGAAGATTCTGAAATTGGCTTGAAGGAGCTCGTGACTGGAATATTTCTCGTAATAGATATTGGTGATCTGCTATACCAGTTTGGCAAAACGAAGACAAAACCGAAGAAGTTTGTATTGGATCAATCGAAGAACTCTATGAACTCAATAAAGATTATGGGCAAATCGAGAAAAAGGATTGAAAATATTATTTTACTAACAAATGAAAAGAAGTAGATATTCACAAGCATTTTGTTGATGAAATTTTGGTGAAAAATCCAAAAACTGGAAATACTTTAAAAAGAATTCCAGAAGTTCTTGATTGTTGGTTTGAGAGCTGAGCAATGCCGTATGCAGGCAAACATTATCCATTTGAAAATAAAGATAATTTCAAATTTCCGGCTGATTTTATAGCTGAATGATTGGATCAAACTAGAGGTTGGTTTTATACACTTCTCGTTCTTGGAACTGCACTTTTTGATAATACTCCGTTTCTTAACGTAATTGTAAATGGTATAGTTCTTGCGGAAGATGGTAAAAAAATGAGTAAATCTTTAAAAAATTATCCAGATCCAGAAATTGTTATGAATACACACTGAGCCGATGCAATGAGATTTTATCTTATGAATTCTCCTGTTGTTAAAGCTGATGATCTTAGATTTTCGGAAGCCTGAGTTGCTGAAGTTGTAAAAAAAGTGATTTTACCTTTTTGGAATACTTACAGTTTTTTCACGACTTATGCGAATATAGACAATTTTGAACCAGATAATACAGAAATTTACTTTGTAAGACATTGAGAAACTGATAATAACAAGTTTGAAATTATAAATTGAGCAGAAGAAAATCAAAATTTAAATGAAAAATGATTACAACAAGCCATAGAAACAGGTAAAAATTTGAAAAAGAAAAAAATGGATTTTGATGTAATTATCACATCTCCTCTTTTGAGAGCCAAAAAAACAGCTGAAATTATAAAAGAACAAATAGGTTCAAATGCTCCGATTATTGAAGACAAAGGGTTTATAGAACAATATTTTTGAGAGTATGTTTGATGGACTTATAAAAGATTAGCAGATGAATTGAATGCAACTAATTCATCTGAAAGAGCAAGAATTTATAGAAACAACAAAACAGAAACTTTGGAAGCATTTGGAAGAAGAATCGAGGAAAGTTTTTTGACAATGAAAGAAAAATATAAATGAAAAAAGGTGCTTATAGTATGACACAAATGAACTTTTAGAGCTATGTGTAAATATTTAAATAATCTTACAGATGAAGAAACTTATTTTGAAAAAAGTTCTAATGTAGATTTTTGAAATGCAAGTTTTGTAAAATTAGCGAATTATAAAAAAGAAAACAATCTTGATAAATGGATAATCGCTGAATTACAAGAACTTATTAAAGAAGTTACAACTAAATTAGATAATTATGATTTACAATGAGCTTCTGATCCTATTACTACATTCCTTGATAAACTGACAAATTGGTATATTCGTCGTAGTCGTAGAAGATTTTGGAAATCAGAAAATGACGGAGATAAAATGGAAGCATACAATACGTTATATGAAGTACTTGTAGAACTTTCAAAAATCATTGCCCCATTTATGCCCTTTGTTTCAGAAGAAATTTTTAAATGACTTACAGCCAAAAAATCCGTTCATCTTGAATATTGGTCAGAATATAATGAAGCACTTATTATAGAAGATCTTACTTACCAAATGGATAAAACTCAAAAAATCGTAAATCTTGGACTTGCACTCAGAGCCGACAAAAAAATAAGAGTAAGACAACCACTTAATTCGATAAATATCACAGAAAAACTAGAAGATTATTACCTAGAAATCATCAAAGAAGAATTGAATGTAAAAGAAGTTATTTATCTTGCGGATTCCTCAGCAATTGCCAGAAAAGTCTGTAGACCAAACGCAAAACTTATCGGACCAAAATTCTGAAAAGATGTTCAAACTGTAATAGTTGCCGCAAAAGCCTGAGATTTCGAAGAAATTTGAGAATGAAAAATTAAAGTTTGAGATTTTATCCTTGAAGCCAATGAATACGAAATAGCCTTCGAGCCTACAAACCTAGAACTCGACATAGAAGCCAATTTTTGAATGGTAATTGCCATGGATACACAAGTTACAGAAAGTCTCAGAAATGAATGATATGCCAGGGATCTTGTGAGAGTTATCCAAGATGCTAGAAAAGAAGCCGGATACAATGTTTCTGACAGAATAAACATTTCTATAAACTGAAGTAATTTGAATTTTATAGAGGATTTTAAAGATTATATAGAATCAGAAACTCTTTCAAAAATTGGAAAATTTGAGAATTGAGATATCAAGAAAGAGCTTGAACTCGAGGATGATTGGAAAGTTGAGGTGGTGCTTAAGAAGTAGAAAGGGAAAATAAAATAAATTGTCATTTGCGAGGAGGCATGATGTGGCAATCTAGAGTCCATTAATGATTTTGTTTTATAACAAAGATAAAATGTATTTTTTAGACTTAAATTTGGTAACTGAATATAAAAGTAATTCTCAAAAAGCTAGAGTAATGACAGAATTTTGGACATGAGAAAATATTTTTTGTCCGAATTGTTGAGATAGGATTTACCATTATGACAACAATAAACCTGTTGCGGATTTTTATTGTGAAAGTTGCAAAGAAGATTATGAATTAAAATCTTGAAAAACTCTATGAAATAAAATTGCAGACTGAGCTTATTCTACTATGATTGATAGGTTAAAAAGCGATAACAACCCAAATTTTTTCTTTTTAAATTATAAATTAAATTATCAAATCAATAATTTTTTAGTAATTCCAAAACATTATTTTACACAAGAAATTATTGAAAAAAGAAGACCATTGTTAATTACGGCAAAAAGATCTGGATGGATTGGTTGTAATGTTTTACTTTCTCCAATTCCAGAAAGTGGAAAAATATTTTATATCAAGAATTGAGAAAATATTGCCAAAAAAGAAATATTGCAAAATTGGAATAAAACCTTATTCTTAAGGGATAAAAATTCAATAGAATCAAAAGGATGGATTCTAGATATAATGAAGTGCATTGAAATGCTGAAAAAGAAAGAATTTACACTTCAAGAAATATACAATTTTGAACCAATTCTCAGACAAAAATATCCAAATAATAATTTTATCAAAGATAAAATCAGGCAACAACTACAGTTTTTGAGAGACAAAGGATATTTGGAGTTTGAGGGGAGTGCGAGATATAGGGTTTTATAATATATAAATTATGTATATAAAAAAGATTGTTATAGAAAACTTTAAATGTTTTCAAGGGAAATTTGAACTTGATCTCAATGAATGATTAAATATTTTAGTTTGAGATAATGAGTCTGGCAAATCAACAATACTTGAAGCTATAAATTTAGCATTATCAGGCTGGCTAAATTGAAAATATTTAAGAACAGAATTAAATGAATCTATTTTTAATATAGAAGTTGTAAAAGAATATCTAGAAAAAATTAATACTTGAGTCATTGATATCCCTCTACCCAGTATAAATATAGATTTATACTGTGATTTTGGAGACGAAGTTTTTAACGAACTTTTTCGTTGAAATAAAAATTCAAAAAAAGATAAACAAGCCTCGTGAATAAGATTTTCAATATTTTTTGATGAAAATAAGTCTAATGAATATATTAAAGAGGTTGTCGTTTCAAAAGAGAAATTATTATCTCTGCCCATTGAATTT
>JAQUZJ010000041.1:0-7325 GCA_028691375.1 Candidatus Altimarinota bacterium
CCGAGATTGTAAATGAAGAACAACTTCCAGAATGAGTCGATAATTTTGAAATAAAAAACAACAAAAGGGACAGTTACAGAGACAAATGAGAATGAAAAAAAGCCAGATTTATCTGAGTAATATCAAATCTCAGAAAAATCCAAACGAAAAAATGAACATTAATGTTAATTGCCCAGTGTGAAAGTTTTACTTTTAAGTTCACAATAACAGTCTTTCCAAAAAGTTATGAAAAATACGTCTGAACTCTACTTGAAAACACAATCCTAATGGTCGACTGAAAAGCCTATTTCAACGAAAACAACTGAGAAATCTCGATCATGCCAGATGATATAAAAACAAGTTCTGTTGAAAAAATAAGAAATCAAGCCAAATCTTATAATCTTTTTAATGAAGATGAAAAAGTAAATTTTATCAATTTTGAAATACGTGAGGAGGAAGCCGAAAATCAAGAACAAACTGAAACAATAGAACCTAAAACTCTTTTGGAGGACCTAAGTTTTTGATCTACAGAGGATCTAGAAATTTTTGAAAAAGAAGTAGAACAAGAAGAAGATGTGACCCTTTATTGAGAAAACATTAATGATCCGTCATCCCCATTGTCCGTCATCCCGCTAAGCGGGATCCATGAGACCAACTGTCCGTCATCCTCAACTTGATTGTGGATCCATGAGGCTACTGCAGCTCAGGATTACCACGTCGCTATCGCTCCTCGTAATGACGAAACTTTGTCGGAATGACAAAAGCCAGAGTGAAATCCAACCGAACACATCATCATCATGCCAAAATCCGTTAAAAAAGAAGATTTAATTGAATTAAAAAATTTCTTAAGTTCTCAAAAATCAGGAAATATAAACATAAAAATAAATGTAAATTGAAATGTTATTGATACAAAAATTAGTATCAAAAATTTAGAGGAATTAGAAAAATGGGTTGATAAAAAATGGAGTTAAAAAAACAGTCTCAGAAATTCTGAGACTGTTTTTTTAACTTTTTTATTTCTTCTTGGTCTTTTTTATGCTTCCATATTTCTCCATTCTTTTTTCTAGGAATTCTAGCAATTTTGGTCCAAGATCTTCTCTGTCAAGAGCAAAATCTATAGTTGCTTTTAAGAATCAAAATTTATCTTTTAGATTTATAAAAAATCAGTCAAATAAATCCTCCAATGATAATAAACCAAAAAAAATTATCTGAAAAATCACTATAATGATTCCGTTTTTTGCTTGGACATTTTTTATTTATTTCATCATAATCTTCTCAATTAGTACACTTGCATTTATCATCTATAATATTATAGCTAGTTCATGGATATTTGATGGCACACAATTCTTGTTTACTTTCTGGTTCTACCCAATTTCAATCATAAGAACATATCCAATCTTCAATAGAAACCTCTCATATTTTAGCTTTAGTTCAATTATTATAATAACAAAATCAGGTATTACAGTTAAACTTTTTTGACCATTCTATTCAATTTGAACATTCACAATTATCATCTATTAAATTAAATTTAGTTCATGGATATTTAGAATTACATAATTCTTGTCAGGTAGCTCACGTTCTTTTTGCTTTATAGGTATTCCTATAATTATAATATAATGGGTCAGCAGGTCAAAATTGAGGAACTCATCAATTGTGACAATGTCTAGTTCCATAGGTATATCACCATTTATTACAATTTGTTCTACAGTAATGACATCAATCGGAAGATGTGTTTCATGGATGAGAATAGGCTACATTGTTAAAACCTATATAAACTAATAATATTAACAATAATTTAACCATAAAATTATTCGGATAATTTGTAAAATTTAATCAGGTTGCGTAGATTGTGATTATGAATAAAATTCATAAGCAAAAAACATAAATTTTAATACAAATAAATCTAAAAATGCCTGGATATTTTTATTTTTTCTTTCCTTTCTTTATGCTTCAATATTTCTCCATTCTTTTTTCTAGGAATTCTAGCAATTTTGGTCCAAGATCTTCTCTGTCAAGAGCAAAATCTATAGTTGCTTTTAAGAATCAAAATTTGTCTCATGTATCGTATCTTTCTCATTTTAATTCTACTCAATAAATATCTTTTTCTTTGAGCATTGCAACAAAAGCATCAGCAAGTCTGAGTTCTCAGTCTTTTCAAGATGGAACTTTTTCAAGATAATCAAAAATATCTGGGGTAAGTACATATTTACCCACAACTCAAAGCCTTGATGTTGTTTCTTCTGGCTTTGGTTTTTCAAGAAATCTTGCAACTCTGTGAATTCTTCAATCAGAACCACTTGGTTCTACAATTCAATAACTAGAAACTCTATTATCAGAAACTTTTTCTAGACATATAATAGGACAATTTTTGCGATAAAAAGCATCCATAAGTTGTTTTGCACCTGGTTCATCTCAACGAATAAGATCATCTCAAAATAAAACCAAAAATGGTTCATCGCCAATAAATGATTTTGCTCTAAGAATTGCATCTCAATCTCACTTTGGAATTGGTTGCCTAACATATGCTATATTTGCGAGTTTTGAAATTTTTTCTACTTCTTCAAGTTCTTTAGCTTTACCTTTTTCTACAAGAGTGTGTTCAAGTTCAAATGACATATCAAAATGATCTTCAATATTTCTTTTTCATCTTCAAGTAACTATGACAATATCTTTAATTCAAGATGCAACAGCTTCTTCAACAAGGTATTGAATAACCGGTTTATCAACTACAGGAAGCATTTCTTTTGGTTGTGCTTTTGTTGCTGGCAAAAATCTAGTTCAAAATCAAGCTGCTGGTATAATACATTTTGTAATTGGTTTCATATTTTTTGGTTAAAAAAGTAAATTCTAAGGGAGTTAAAAAGCACAGTAATTATATATTTTTTTATTTTTTTTCAAGAAAAAATGGAAAGAAGAAATTTTGAAATTGAGACCGGTCTCATTACTCGCGGGTTAGTCCAGGATCTTCCGAACATTTTAGCAGACTTGGATTGTCATGAAATTTTCCTCTGTCGAACTCCTCGCAATGATGAACATTTTAATATTTCTATATAAATTCTTCCATATTACACCACAATAATGCATCAAGATGGATACAAGGAATACCGACTTTTTTACTTACTTCAAACCAAAAGTCAATGGTATTAATATTTTCATTATTATAAATTTTGGTTATTTTATCAATTCTAGAATCCATTGGCATTGCAATTTCAAAAGGAACTTGTATAAATTGGTCAAATTGAATTCTTGCTCAGTAAGAAAATATTTTTATCGCAAAAACTATTGTTTTATCAGACTTTTTTTGTTTTAAAAAACTTGCCAGATTATCTCTTAATACAGTCATATTTTCATAATAAAATCTTTCCTTTTTTGAAAAATCATCAAAAAATCCAAGAAATTTATTGAGTCTTGGAAATTTCATATTTAGAATCCTTTTATTTCACTTACAATTACATAAAAATTCTTCAAAAAAACTAGAAATTTCTTCTATTTTAAAAGAATCTGAAAATTGAAAAATACCAGCTTCCCTACTAAATTCTTCCCAATAATCTTCTCCAGAAGAACTAAGCTGATAAGCAATTATAGAATTTACAAGAATAAGTGGCAAAAAATAAGCTTTATTTTTAATATTAGAATATAGCCTTTTTAAGGCAATAAATTGCCTATCATTTTCTTCAAATTTTAAAATATCCTCAAAAGAATATTTTTGGATTTTTTTAATCAAGTCATTAATATTTTTTTGCATAAAAATAGAATAATTAGTTATTGTTTATGCTTACAAAAGAAAGCAGTAATGATCTTTAATAACAATGACGAACATTTTAGCTAAATTTTATTCTTTTCTTCTTGTTTTATAGGCTTCATCAGCGGTCATTTTGTAGAATTCAAATTTTGAGGGATTTCAAAGAGAATAAATATCCCAAGTAGAATCATAATAATAATTTCCGATCTTTATCCGCGAATGCAATATTTCAGTTCATCAATTAGTTGAAAAACCTGTCTCAATTTCCGCATTTTCTATTCAAGAAAAATACAACATATAAAACATTAATTTTGAAAATCCATCGCAAACTCAGTTATTATTTTTATATGTTCAGGCTCAACTATAAACCTCTTTATTAACATTAGTTTCATAATAATCTTTTGTAATTTTTCAATCCACATAATCTTCAGAAAAACTATCATAAGTAATACTTTTGGTTAACCGTACATAAATTTGTTTTATTTTGTCATCATTTGAAGATTGATTTTTTGTTAAATCTTCTGCAAAATTCTTAATACTAGTAAGTTTAGAAACAAAATCTAAGTTCTTATAATAATAACTTTCTGATTTTAGAATATTAAAAAATCAATCTTTATTAGAAATTTTCTCATACAAACTTTTGTTTCAGAGATAAAACTCTTTGTATTCTGTAGCCAAATAATACTTACCATCTAGTTTAAATAATATTAAATCTTTTAAAGAATCCTTATTAATTTTCCATGGTTCCAAGTATAGTCAATCATCTACTGGTGTTATATAGTATTTTACATCACTAAAATAGTAATAATCATCTCATCTAAGATAAGTTCTATAATCCTCGTTATCAAAAACTTGTTTAACTTTGGAAGAAAGATTATTAAAAGTCAGCTTTTTTATGATTTCATATTTTCAATCAAAACAAAGAATATAGGAATTTCATTTTTTAAAAAGATATGCTCAACTCAAATCTCATAAGGTATCTACATTATCAAGTTCATTAGAATTTAAAATAAATCATTTCCGAGAATTGAGCATATATTTATCTCAATTTTTTTCAAATTCATCTCAATTTAATTCTGCATATCAATAAACTGTGTTTTTTAATTCTTCTAAAGTAAGTTGGTTTTTTATTTCGAATCATCAAGAAGTAATAAAATAACCTCAATTTTGTCTAAAAAGAATTTCCTTATTCAGATTTTTTATTGAAAGATAAGAATTGATATCATCATCAAGATCAACACTATAATATCTCTGATAGGTAAGTTTTTTCTTTTTTCAATTCTCATAAAAATAACTCTCTGAGTCTAAATCAACTATTTTATAAACTTTAGATATTAGTTTGTTGATAAAACTAGGTAAATTTTTTAATGTATCCTCTGAATTTAGATAAGTTTCTACATTAGTTTTAGTTATAGAATTCTTACTATAAGATTTTAGTTTTTTGAGTAAATAATTAAAAATCCGTTTTTTGTCATCAGAAAATCTACTTGTATTAATTTTTTCAAGCTTATCTATATATGTATTAGCCTTTTCTTTTCATATTTTTGTTTCTACTAATTTATCTATTGTTTTCCCTGTAGATTCATACCAAGATTGACTTGTAGCAAAAGAAATATTATTAGCAAAAAATAAGGAAATAAAAACAAAAATTATCAATCTCTTAAGTCAATTTTTCATAAAAAACTTTTAATTTTAAAAACAATTTAGAGTCTAATTGAAATGAAAATAAAGTAAAGAAAAAAATTATTAGAAATCTCCTTGTTCACCAAAATTATACAATATTTGAATACAGAGCCAAACTACTTAGATTTTATAATGATTTTTTATCGTTATAATTTTTGGCTATATATAAAGAGTAATTGGCATATTTAAAGTTTATGCAACCCAAATTGTATATATGTCAATGGTAGCATATTAGCTAATGAAATCCTTTTTTGATATTATGTACCTACAAACAAAAGTTCTTTAAAATTGCTCTGCGATTCAGGTTAAGAAAAAAGACTTACTCTTAACCTAACAACACAAAAATAAAACAAAAACAAAAATGTATGTGAGGAGGTTGGTAAATTGATTTTAATTTTAGATTTGAACTAATTATTGATGTCAATTTATCAACCTTCTCCTCAACCACAAAATTTTTAAAATAAAAATAAAAAAGAGGGCGGGAGAAGATACCTCTATAAAATAATTTCCGAAGCAGAGCTACCTCCTTTTAGGAGTTCGTCCTTTGAGTCAGGGACAACCGCATTTCGTGCTCTCCCTTGAAAAAACATCTAATGTTTATTTGGAGTAGTCCGAAGGCATCAAACTTTGAATCCGGTATTTCTACCAAGAAATCCGGATTTTTTTATGTTTTTAAAATAGTCTTCTTTTTTCATTAAAATTTTACAGCTACAAATTAAAAATGTTAATACTCTAAATTATTAGCTAATTTAAAAAGACAAAAATCATACTCTGTTTATACATAATAAAAAAGATTCCATTCCATATTATCCTCTTATAGAAAGAAATAATGTAGCAAAATTAACTATAAAAAATTTAGAAGATATTTCGTGAATGGTTCATTATAAAAAATGAAGAGCCATATGGTTTCCTTGGTCAACCAACTATGATGCCAAAACCAAAAAAAAAGGGGTACTGTAAAATAAAAAGATAGGAAAATTAAATTAATTTCCTATCTTTCATTTACACGGTTTATTTTATAATCTCATAAAAGAAAAAAATTAAACTAATTCTTTCTCTCTTGATTGGTAAAAACTAACTCATTACAACCACACGCTTTTTACAATTAAGCCAAAAATTGTTCTACCTAATGCCACTGGTCATCAAATAATTCTTTAAATCCCTATAAGCACTTTTTCATTTTATAATTTCCTTATCTAAAACAACAAAAATCTTAGCATACAGAGCTTTCTTTTTCTTTATATCTCATTTTGTTAAAATATTTATTTTTTTAATAATTTTGTCTCAAATTACTTTGTTTGAATTTATGTTTTGTGTGTTAGATGAACTTGAATTAACATCACATTTTACTATAAATTGTTTTTCGGCTTCTTCGGCTATAAAAAAATAGTTTTTTGAATTTATATGATATGAATTGGTTAAATATATTTTATTATACTCATTACTTTCAGCTCAATCTTTTACCATAATCCATTTTCAATTTTTTTTAGCACTAAAATAAAAATTTTTTCAGTCTGGAGAATAAGCAGGATGCCATATATTTTCATAATTATCAATTTCAGCTCAATCTTTTACCACAATAAATTTATTGTTTTTTGTAGCTTCAAAAGCAAAACTCTTTCAGTCTGGAGAATAAAATGCAGATCAAATATAATCATATTTACTACTTTCAATTCAATCCTTTACTATAATGAACTTATTATCCTTACCAGCAATAAAAGCAATACTATTTCATTTTGGAGAATATATAATATTACTATAAATAGGTCATTGATCAGTTTCATTTTCAAAATTATCATATTTACTAATTTCAACTCAATCTTTTAATATGATTAATTTATTATCTTTTATTGCTAGAAAAGCAAAACTCTTTCAGTCTGGAGAATATTTAAAATCTTCAATATCATCATATTCATTACTT
>JAQUZJ010000041.1:7425-10456 GCA_028691375.1 Candidatus Altimarinota bacterium
TTCAGTCTGGAGAATATTTAAAATCTTCAATATCATCATATTCATTACTTTCAATTCAATCTTTTACCACAATAAATTTATTGTTTTTTATTGCTTCAAAAGCAAAACTCTTTCAATCTGGAGAATATGTAAAATAATTAATTTTATCATATTTATTACTCTCAATTCAATCCTTAACAATAACTCATTTCCCATTTTTTACAGCCTTAAAGGCAAAACTCTTTCAGTCTGGAGAATACTTTTCAAAAACATTATCAATATCATCATATTCATTACTTTCAATTCAATCTTTTACCACAATAAATTTATTGTTTTTTTTAGCATTAAAAGCAAAACTCTTTCAATTTGGAGAATATGTAAAATAATTAATTTTATCATATTTATTACTCTCAATTCAATCCTTAACAATAACTCATTTCCCATTTTTTACAGCCTTAAAGGCAAAACTCTTTCAGTCTGGAGAATATTTAAAATCTTCAATATCATCATATTTACTAATTTCAACTCAATCTTTTAATATGATTAATTTATTATCTTTTATTGCTAGAAAAGCAAAACTCTTTCAGTCTGGAGAATATTTAAAATCTTCAATATCATCATATTCATTACTTTCAATTCAATCTTTTACCACAATAAATTTATTGTTTTTTATTGCTTCAAAAGCAAAACTCTTTCAATCTGGAGAATAGGATGAATAAAGAATTCAATCATATTTACCAATTTCAATTCAATCTTTTACAAAAATTTGTTTACCATTTTTTTCAGCAATAAAAGAAAACCCCGTTCAATATAAAATTGTTTCAATACCAAGAAATGGATTAATTAAATCATATTTATTACCTTTTATTCAATCTCTAATTATAAATTTTTTTCAGTTTTCCTCAGCTATGTAAGCAAAACTTTTTCAATCTGAAGAATATGTGGGATATGTTATCGAGTCATATTTATCATATTCTATACATTTCATTCATCACCAACTATAATCACTCGCATTTACAAATTTTACAGTTCAGGTTACTATGAATAGCAATAATACTAAAAATATTTTAGTTTTTTTCATAATTTTTAGAAATTTAATTAAAAATAAATAAATAATCTTTTAAAATTTAAAGACCTACGAATTATATATTTATTTTCGATTTTACAAAATTATAGATAACAATCTACAAAAAAACCTTTGATATATTTACATACAAAGGTTATTTTTGTTGAAGCTTTAAGGTTTTTTTAAGAAACACATATTATTTTGTAACAGTGTTTTTTACCTCCTTTAATCTTGCCGCTTTTCAGCGTAATTTTCTAATGAATCCAATATTTTTTCTTCTTACTTTGAATTGTCTTACAATTTCAATTGTATCTACAGTAGGACAATTCAAAGGAAAAATCTTTTCTATTCATACTCAACTAGCTATAGCTCTTACAGTTATCACTTGTGTAAGAGGAGTTGATCATTTGGTATGAATAACAAGTCATTTAAATTTTTGAATTCTTTCTTTGTTTCATTCTTTAATTTTTTGATGAACAATAACCTCCATTCATGTTTTTACATCTGGAATTCACTCTTTTACAAATTCTTGTTGAATTTCTTGAATTAATTTTGTGTCGCTCATGGTGTCAAATAAATACTAATAATCTTACCTTTTTTAGGGCGGAAACATTCTAATAAAGAATCAAAAAAATGCAAATTATTTTTATACTTTTTTCTTATAAAGATAACACATTTCATTTCAGTTATACAATTTTCTTTTTTTCCAATCATCCATTTTTATTATTTTGTCAAAATCAAAATATGAAGTTATGAGTCATCAATTTAGAGTTTTATTTCTTAAAAAAAGTAGACTTATAGTTTTGTAAATATCATTGAGGTCTACACGAAGACGGATTCAGTATGGTGGATTTGAAACAATGGTTCCTGTTAATGGAACGTCCAAATATTCTTTTACGTCCTTTGTTTCGATTTTTATTGTGTCTTTAAGTCAGGCTTTTATGACATTTCTTCTTGCAATTTCCACCATATTTTCGTCTATATCGGATCATGTGATTGTATATTGTTTATCTCTGATAATTTTACTTTGAGCTTCGATTTTGGCTTGTTCTAGATATTTTTTATTATACCAACTAAAATTTTCAAATGTAAAACTACGATTCAAACCTGGTGCAATATTACGAGCTATGAGTCAAGCTTCGATAACAATGGTTCCACTTCAGCAAAATGGATCCAAAAGTGGCTCTCAGAATCTCCAAGAAGAAAGTAAAACCAAACTTGCTGCCAAAGATTCTTTGATTGGAGCTTCTCAAGATTCTGATCTGTATCATCTTTTATGAAGGGCGTTTCAAGAGGTGTCGAGAAGTATTCTACAAAAATCATCTTTTATAAAAACGAGTATTTCGATTTCAGTTAATTTTTGTTCCTCTTTCATTATTCAATTTCTTGATCAAGTTTTTATTTCTACGATTGCTTTTTTGGAAACTGATTGAATCGAAGGAATACTTTCCAATCCAGATTTTACGGAAACTGCATTTACGGTGATTGGATTATTTTCAGGAACATAATGTTTCCAGTCTATACTTTTGATCAAATCAAAGAGCATATCAAAGTTTGTAATTCTTTTTTTTGCTAATTCCAAATAAACTTTATTTCCGCATCTAGACCAAAGATTTAGCTTCGCAATAGCCGAGTCATCTCATTGCCAAAAAACCAATCTATCCTCGGTTTCAGTGACTTTATATCAAGCCATTTCTATTTCTTTTTTCACAAGGGATTCCACTCAGGCGATGCAGGTAATTACTCAGTTGTACATAGGTAAAAGGTAAAAGTATAAAGTAGAAAGTAAAATAGTTTCTTGCTGTCATCCCGACCGTAGTGGAGTGATCTATTGTAACTTTCGGGCACGAGATTCCTCCACTTAATTCAAGGGGAGGTTAGGTGGAGTAAAAATAGTTTGTCATCCCAAATTTAGTTTGGGATCTTCCGAATATTAAGGCTAAATGGAGCTAATTAGCCACAAAGCTACAATATACGGAAGATTCC
>JAQUZJ010000042.1 GCA_028691375.1 Candidatus Altimarinota bacterium
TCAAAAATAATTCAAAAAATGGAACAAACTTGAGAATGGTGAGAATTTTTTCCGGCATCTATTTCCCCATTTTGATATAATGAAACAGTAGCTTTTGAAAATTTTCCAATGGTTAAAGATGGGGCTATTTCAAAGTGATACAAATGGCAAGATAAAGATTATCCAGTAAATATACCTGCAAATATAGAAATTATAAAATCTAAAGATTTGCCAGACAATCTTGATAATATTGACGAAAGCATTTTAAATAAAGCGATTTCTTGTGAAAATAGCAAAAGATTATTTAGATTAATGAAGTCCGAACTAGTTTTTTATAAATTAAATTGAATAGCCTTACCTAGATTACATCCAGACGAAAGACAAAATAAGAGAATTAGCTTATTTAAAAGTGGAAAATTAAAAGAAGGAAAGTGTTTCAAATGTAATAAAGACATAATAAGCTCTTATCTAGATTGAAAATGAAAAAATGTTTTTTGTGAAGAATGTTATAAAAAAGAGCTTATGTAAAGAGTCTGTCCCAAAAGTGTCATTCCGATCCCGCTTAGCGGGAAGTAATCTGTTGTAGCTTCAAACTCAAGATCCCTCGACTATCGCTCGGGATGACAAAAGGCTCTTCTATACTTTTTGGGACAGCCTCTAAAGTCCTGATAAAATTAAAAAAGAAATCAATTATTACGTAACTTTAAAAGGATTAAAATCTGTATCAATATCGTAATAATCCTCGTTTTCAGCCTTTTTCAGTTTATTTATGAAAAAGTAGGTAATTGGAGTAAACATGATCTCAACTCATACCTTAAAGACATAATTTGAAACGAGTAGCATTATTAATATATTAGTTTCAAATACTCAATAAAAAGCAATTGTGATAAAAATTAAAGTATCGAGTAATTCTCAAATAATTGTAGAACCAATAGTTCTGGCCCAAAGTATTTTTCATTTTGTGAAAATCTTTAATTTTGATAGAGTGTATGAATTACTGAATTCTCATACAAAATAGGCAATCAGACTTGCGACAACAATTCTTGGGGTTAATCAGAGTATGTTACTATAAGCTTCTTGATATGGCCAATTTTGAGCTGGTGGTAATATTCAAACTATTATTATAATAATAGACATAATTAGGGCTGATAAAAATCACATCCAAATTATTTTTCTACCTTGTTTGTATCCATAAACCTCTGTAATTATATCTCAAAAAATATAACTTAGTGGAAAAAGTAATGTTCATCAGTCAAAAGTAAAAGGTCATAGGTTGAGGATTTTGGTTGAAACTATATTAGATACAAGTAAAACCATAACAAAAAGAACCGCTATAAAAGTGTAATATTTGTAATATTTTTGCATATTTGGTGATTAATTTAGCATCATAAAACTAAAATTTAAAGCTATTGCAAATGATACCCAAAATAAATATGGCAAAAGCATAATTACTGCAAAGGATGATATTTTTTTAAACATTACAATTATTGCAAGTATCATTACCCATAAAATTATAACTACAATAAGTCATCAAATCATGGATTTTAGTCAGAAAAATACTATTGGCCACAGGGCATTTACAAAAAGATGAGCAATAAAAAACTTTAAAGGAAATCTAGATTCTTTTGGTTTTATACGCTTCCAAACAGAAAAAAATGCAATTCACATCATTATATACAAAAGTGTCCAAATGGGGCTAAAGACATAGTTTGGAAGAGTAAAATTTGGTCTATGTAAAGTTACATACCGAGTTTGAATTGATGGCACAGTAAAAATTGTTCAGATAAGTCACGCAATAAAGCATATCAGTATTGATATAGCTAATTTTACTGAATCTTTCATGTTTTTGGTCTAAAAAACTAATTTAGTTTAAGGGGGTTTTAATTCATTTTTTTAAGAACTAGACCAAATCGTTTATTATTATATGTAAACAAATAAAATATCAATAATATTTTTTATTGATTTTTCTAAAAATAAAATTATTCTTCTATATGAGACTTTTTACTTTATAAAATCAATTTTTATGTTTTCTGATATAGAAATTTCACAAAATGCAAAATTACAAAAAATAAAAGAAATTGCCTCAAAAATTTGAATTACAGAGGATGAGCTAGAGCTTTATGGTGATTATAAAGCAAAAATCAAAGATGGAGTTTGGGAAAAAGTAAAAAATAATCCGGACGGTAAGCTCATTCTTGTAACAGCAATTAATCCAACTCCAGCCTGAGAAGGGAAAACTACAACAACAATTTGACTCGGACAGGCTATGTGGAAAAATTGAAAAAAATCTTTGATTTGTTTGAGAGAACCATCTCTTGGTCCCGTAATGTGACTTAAATGATGAGCAACCTGATGAGGTTATGCACAAGTTGTGCCAATGGACGACATTAATCTTCATTTTACTTGAGATATTCATGCCGTGACTTCAGCACATCTGCTTCTGTCTGCCGTTATTGACAATCATGTTTTTCAATGAAATGAACTTGAAATTGATATTTCTAGAATTACATGGAAAAGAGCTGCAGATGTAAATGATAGAGCTTTGAGAAAAATGAATTATAGTCCAGATTGAAAAAATAGAGAATGAGACACTGAATCAAGTTCAGAATGACGCACAAGGATTGAAAGTTGATTTATGATTACAACAGCATCAGAAATTATGTCTATTTTGTGCCTGGCTTCATCTATGAGTGATTTGAAAAACAGAATAGCAAATATTATTTTTGCTTATTCAAAAAGCTGAAAAGCCTTGAAAGTAAAAGACTTAAAAATTGAATGAGCTATGACAACATTGCTCAAAGATGCTATTAAACCAAATTTAGTTCAAACTCTTGAAAATACGCCATGTATAATTCACGGATGACCTTTTGCAAATATTGCTCACTGATGTAATAGTATAATAGCGACAAAATTAGCCCTCAAACTCAGTCCTTATGTTATCACAGAAGCTTGATTTTGATCTGATCTTTGAGCCGAGAAATTTTTTGATATCAAATGTAGGATATGATGATTAAAACCAAATTTGGTTATACTTGTTGCTACTGTAAGATCACTTAAATATAATTGATGAATTGTGGTTGCAGATTTAAAAAAAGAAAATCTTGAAGCATTAGCGTCAGGAATTTGCAATCTAGAAAAACACATAGAAAATATGAAAAAATTTAATATTCCTGTGATGGTTTGTCTTAATAGATTTGATTCAGATACAGAAGCCGAGCTTGATTTTGTAAATAATAAATGTCTTGCACTTGGAGTAGAATTTGAGATCTGAGAATGATTTGCAAAATGATGAGAATGAATGTTGAATTTAGCTAACAAAACCGTAAATATTGTTGATAATGATAATTCCGAGTTTCAATTTTTATACAATGAAAAAGCTTGAATAAAAGAAAAAATTGAAAAAATTGCCATAGATTTTTATTGATGAGATTGAGTCAATTATGAAGAATGAGTTAGCGAATATATAGCAGAACTTGAAAAAAATTGATTTGGGAATTTGCCTATATGTATGG
Organism: Candidatus Altimarinota bacterium; assembly: GCA_028691375.1. Lineage (GTDB taxonomy): Bacteria > Patescibacteriota > Gracilibacteria > BD1-5 > UBA2023 > STD2-258. The sequence continues at coordinate 3,492 of JAQUZJ010000042.1, forward strand.
CAAAAACTCAATATTCTCTTACGGATAATCCAAAAATTCTTTGAAGACCAACCTGATTTAAAATTAATATAAAAGAAATAAAACTTTCCGCTGGAGCCGGGTTTCTTGTAGTAATTTCTGGAGATATTATGACAATGCCATGACTACCAAAAGAGCCAAATGCTCTTAAAATTGATATTTTTGAAGATGGTAGAATTGTTGAATTGAGTTAAAAAATTCAGTGTTTTTTTAACACTGAATTTTATTTTGAAATATTCTACTTACGTACCATTTCTGATTCTAATCTCCTAATAGGGATTAATATTTTACTATTAGAATTAACAACAGGTCACAACCTTTTACTATTTAATCATTCCACTAGTTTTTCATAAGGGTTAAAATCTGAATTTTTAAATCACCAATTTGAATATCATTTTGATCAGTCATTATAAAAATCACAAGCAACCTTTGATAATATTCTTTCATTTGCTGTGATTTCAATACATTCGTATGATTCAAAAACTTTAGCTTTCTCATCAGAATAATTAATAGTTAGAATTATATTATCTCAAACTTTTTTTTCTGTAAAAGCACCTCCAATAAAAGCAAAATTTCTGAGATAACGAATTGTATCTTCATTTGTTATTTTTTTATCTAAAAGAACCTCGGCTCATAAAGCAATGGCACTTCATGAAAAAACTACAGCACCCAGTATAATTCAAGCTTTAATAGCTTGTCTTCTTGTAATCATAGCAGATCAAATATTTGAGCCTTTTTCTTTAACACTAGTAAATCAATCCAATATTGTTTTTACTTTTTTAGAAACACCAATTGCAATTTTTCTTATTCAATTTATAGGACATTCTCATCAAGTATTATTTTGATGTAAATATTCTGTAGCTGTTGATCACATAAATTTTATGGGGTTATAGATAAAATTTTTTTAAACCAAACCCCGCAGGTTTACAAGCCTCCGGAATGTTGTGTAATATTTTATTTATATTTTGATATTTGGTGTTTTATGTGATTTCTATAGACAAATCTTTATTAAATAATTTTTCAATAATCTTAGATATTGTAATTTTTATATCTGGATTGTCAAGTTTATCAAAATGAAATTTGTTACTGGTTTTTATGATAAGTGAATTTCAGTTTATTTCATACTTTGAAGATAGCATACTCATACCAATAAATGCTTTTCATTTCACTTTTTTAATTTCTTCAATTAATTTATTCCAACTAAAATCAACATCATTTTTTTCTGTTTTTTTAATTTCTTCTGTACTAAAAATTTGTTCAATAAATTCTTCTAATTTTTCTTCTTTCTTTTTTTCTTTAGTTGGTTTAATTTGTTCTGATTTGGCCTGGGATTCTTGAAGAATTGGTTTTGGAATTTCTTTATAGTCAATTTTTGGATTATTGATAAGTTTTAATGTCATTAGTTCAAAAAGCAAGAAAGGATCTGGAGTAAATTTCAACTTTCTGTAATTTTCTTCAAACTCTTGAAAAATAGTAAAATAAATTTCAAAATTAGGAGTGTCTAAAAGTTTTTTCAATTCATCTCATAAGAAATAGATTGTTTCCTCAAAAAAAGTTCTTATGTCGACAGTATTGTCCTTAATTGTATTTAGTTTTTCAAAAACAGTTTTTTTATCTTTTAAAACTATTGCTTTTATAAATTCATCAATAAAAGTATTTCAGGTAAATCAAAGGTTTTTTTGGATTCATTCGAGGTTAATTTCATTTCAAGAACTGTATTGTTCAAAAAGACTTAGCGCATCTCTTAGTCATCATTTTGCAAGCTTTGCTATGAATTTTAAGGCATTTGTTTCGTATTTTATTTTTTCAGCTTTTGCTACAAATTCTAGTCTTTTGGTAATATCATCAATTCCAATTCTTTTGAAATCATATCTTTGAGTACGAGAAATTATGGTTTCTAAAACTTTTTCACTTTCTGTTGTTGCAAGTATAAATTTTACATGTGTTGGTGGTTCTTCAAGTATCTTGAGTAATGCATTAAAAGCTCATTTTGAAAGCATATGTACCTCATCTATTATATAGACTTTATATTTTCATATATTTGGTTGAAATTGAGCTTTTTCTATAAGATCTCTTATATTGTCTACTCACGTATTTGATGCTGCATCTATCTCTATCATATCAAGCATATTTCATTCTTCAGCGAGCAGACAATTTTCGCACTCTAGGCATGGGTTTCAATTCCTTAAGTTCAAACAATTAAATCATTTTGCAAGTATTCTTGCGACAGAAGTTTTTCCAACTCATCTTGATCAAACCAAGAGATAAGCTCAAACAGTTTTTTCTAATCTCAAAGCATTTTTTAAACAATCACTTACGAACTCTTGTCAGATTATAGAATTAAAATCTTTCGGACGATATTTTTGGTAGAGTGACATAAATTTTAGTTTAAAAATTAGGAATTTTAAAGGTTTAAAACTTTAAAATTAATGTGAGTATTTTATATACTTTATGCTAAAAAACAAATAAAAAAATTTAGCAAAATAGATTTTAGGGGAAAATATTTTTTTCCAAGTCAAACTTGATTTTTTATTTTGTTTTGTATAATTTTCAAGGTTTATTTAAAAATAATATAATTTTATGAATAAAATAATTGTTTGTACTAATGATGAAATCCTTTTACCAATTAAAAAATCTGGATGAGATGTTTGTTGGGACATGAAAATTGCTGATGATACTATATTTGAACCAGGCAAACTAGTTACAGTTTGAACTGGAGTAAAGACTTATATGCCTTTAGGTTGGCAATGTAAAGTTTATGCAAGAAGTAGTTTGCCAGTAAAAAATGGTTTAATGCTTGCCAATTCTGTTGCGATATTTGATGCAAATTTTAGATGAGAATATATAATGCAGTTTTATAATTTTACAGATGAAGTTATAAAATTTGAAAGATGAACTAGACTTACACAAATGGAATTTATGCCATATTATGTTGGAGACTGAGATTATGGAACATCAGAAATTCCTTCTTTTGAAATCGCAGTTGATAAAAAAACTTATGACAATTTTGCTGAAATTTATCCTTCAGAAAGATGAGAAGGAAGATTTTGATCAACGGGGAAGAATTAGAAAATTAACAAAAAATAAAAAAACGTCATTGTGAGATTTTTTGGAAAAAAAATTGTGGCAATCTAAACATGCTTTTGTAGTTGCAGTAGATTGTCATATTGCTCCTCAATTTAAGATTTAAAATTTCTTCCATGTCCAAAACTTTACTAAAAAATTCTTGGATTATTGATTGAATTAATAATCCCTTTTTTTGAAGCATAGAAATTGATGATAAAATTATTGGGAATATTTACAAAGAATGAGAAAAGATTGATGAATCTATTTATGATGAAATTATTGATATCAAAAAAAATATTGTTTGTCCAGGGTTAATTAACACCCACAATCATGCTTGAATGTTTTTTTTCAGAGGCTTTGCTAGTGGTTTACCACTTCAGGAATGGTTGCAGGAAGTTTGGAAAATAGAAGATAAATTAACCAGCGAAGATATTTATTGGTGAACTATGTCATCAATTCTTGAGATGATAAAGGCTTGAACCACTACTTTTGCCGATATGTATTTTTTTGAAGATGCCGTTGCTGAGGCTGTTAAAGAAACTTGAATTAGAGCCAGTTTATCAAGATGAATTATTTGAAATGCACCGAATTGAGCCAATTCCCTAAAAGAAAATATAGAATTATTTGATAAATATAATTGAGCTTTTGATGATAGAATTACAGTTATGATTTGACCGCATGCACCATATACCTGTAATTTGGATTTTTTAAAAGAAGTAAGTTCAGTTGCAAAATCCAAAAATATTCCAATTCATATGCATATTTCAGAAACCAGAAAAGAAGCTGAAGATTTTTTACAAGAAAACTCCAAAAAAATTATTGAAAAATTGGAAGAAATAGGATTTCTAGAAAATCATATTTTGGCAGCACATTGTGTGCATTTATCAGAAGATGAAATAAAAATCATCAAAAATTACAACTTTTTTGTTGTGACAAATATAGAAAGTAATCTCAAACTTGGAAGTTGAATAGCACCATTGAAATCCATGAAAGAAAATTGAATTTGCATAAGTATATGAACTGATTGAGTTTGTAGCAATAATAATTTAGAAATGTGGAGCGCAATGCGTTTTACTTGATATGTACAGAACTGACTACATGAAGATCCAACAATTTTTAATTCCTATGAGCTTCTTAAAATGGCCACAATCAATTGAGCAAAAGCTCTTAGAATTGACAAAAAAGTTGGGACATTAGAAAAATGAAAAGAAGCTGATATTATTGTTGTAGATATTGATACAATTCACGCAAAACCAATTTTTAATCCAATAGATCATTTGTCTTATGGTATTCATCCAGATGATATTGATACAGTTTTTATTCAATGAAAAAAGGTTTTAGAAAAATGAAAATTTACTTTTCTAGATGAATCAAAGATTTTATCTGAAATGGAAAGATGTAGAAAGAGATTATTCTCGTAAAAAAACAATTTTTAGTTTAATGCCTATGTTTTGAGGAATATAGGCATTATTTTTTTATAAAAAGTAAATATTATGTATTTGTCAATGGAATATTCAGACTATCATTTATCAATTCTTGCAATAAATTCCAAAAAATGGTAGCATTGGAATGTACAAATTAAAAAGCTTATATTTAAATAGGCAAAAATTTATAAATAAAAATAAAAATTATGTGAGCACAAGAAATACAAAAATGAATAGACACATCTATTAAAGCAATAGAAGCATTATCTTGAGATAAACAAAAACTAGAAGAAAATGATATACTAGAACTTCTAAAAGAAACTAGTAAAAAAACCAGAGAAGAATTTATAAGCAATTTAAAAACAGCCAAAGAAGATGTTATGAATGAGAAAAATCTAGTCACAAAACAAGAAAAAATAAAAGCCTTATGAGAAAGTCTAAAAGTTTTCAAGACTATAGAAGATGCTTATAAATTATGAGTAAATTCAGCTATCAAAACTGCCACAGATAAAGAAACTATATTAAAAACTAATATGGACACACTAGTTAAGGTTGTTGATGATACACAAAAAGAATTAGACAAATTCAATACAACTATTACAAATCCTGTTGTTACTGTTGAATGATCCACTAAAGCTCCAGAAAAAGTGATTGAGACAAGTGTTATCACAAGATGAGGTTTTATCCTAAAACTTTTTAATAATCTAAAAAATATTTGAAAAGTTAGTGATAATGATTTGGTAAACGTTCCGAATAAATTTAGTGATGATGATTGATTAGCTTATGAGAAAGTTGCTAACTTTTTTGCAAGTAAAGGTATAATTTCTTGAACTTGAGATAAAACTTTCGATTGAAATAGTTCTATAACAAAAGAACAATCTATAATTATACTTACGAGAGTTCTTATAAAATATTGAATTATAACTGAAACAAATGCTCAGGCAAACAAGAGTGATCCAAATTATTACGTGGAAATAGCAAAAAATAATTGATTGATAGATAATAAAACTATAAATAACACTGTAAATCAAGCAGTTGTTATAACGCCTGAAAATCAAAAACAAAACTTAACTGAAACTGAAAGTGTAGCTTTGAATTTGGCAACAGAAAATCAATTAAGGAAAAAAGAATTTATAGATTTTATTTTGAAAGATTATAAATTTAGTTCAATAAGTAGCACTGATTTACAAAATATTCTATCATCTTGAAATAATTTTTTCGATTTACTTACAATTCTTGATATTAATATTGAAGATTTTAAGAATAAAACTACAGAAAAAACCGTAAAAGATAGTTTTTACAATAAACTTTCCACTTTTTATGCAAGTTGAATTAATATTGATGAGCTTTTAGCGGTGGGCAAAGATTCTGTTGTGACTTTATTTCAGACTTTAAATTTAACTTGAGATGACAGATTTAGTAAAATCAAATTTCATGAAGCATATTCAAATGCTGTAAATCATGTTGAAAAAGTAGACAATAAAGACAAATATGTTTATGTACCTATTTTAATATTAGCTCAATGAACAACTAAGGTTGATGAATTTGTGGCTAAACAAGTTTGAGAAAAAGATTATTATGATGTTAAACTTAATGTTTTAGAGGGAGCATCTATTCTTAGTTGAATCTGAGCAAAAGCATATAAAGATCAAAAATCGGAAATCGAATTTAACACCAAAGAAACTAAAGATATTGCTAAATATTGAATTAAAGTTATAGAAAGGAATGGAAAAAATGTTCTATTTATACCAAAAAATATAGTTAAAGAAATAAGTGCAAATAATAGTGTTGAAGTAGAAAGTGATGATAATGGTTTTTATATTTCTTGAGATAAAAAAGTATTAAAAGATCTTACAATAGTCGATATTTTAGATTGAGTTAAAAATACAGTATTGTTTGTTTGATGAATTACTTATGATTGAACTAATGCAAAAATTTTAAAAGATTATAAAACTACAATAATAACTTCTTTGGATAAAAAAGAATTTTTATGAGA
>JAQUZJ010000043.1:0-5610 GCA_028691375.1 Candidatus Altimarinota bacterium
AATATTATAGGATAAATCATTGCTCATTTTATTTTTGCCCTTATCTCTATTGATTCCAAAAGTGATATCTCAAGTTCAGTTAAAACTTTCGGTAAGGATCAAGTTTTTTCTCATACTTCTACTAAAGCAATAATCATTGGATCAAAATATTTTTTGAATTGTTTTAATGTGTCTGATAGAGATAATCAATAATTTAGATTTGAGCGCATTTCTCAAACAATTAGTTTTAACTTCACACTATGTATTTGTTTCTCGGCTATTCATAAAGCAGTTTTTATATCGATTCAACTTGTTAAAAAATTTGCCAATTTATTTATAAAAGCCCAGATTTCTTTTTTTGGAATTCATCATATTAATATTGTTTTTGAACTATTAGTTTTCGCTAAAAAAGCCGAAGATTTTTTTCAAGTCTTCATAGCTTTTCTGGACTTCTCTAATAGTTTCAAGAAAAGAGTACTATCAAATGTTCAGTCCTTTTTAATAAATTTATACCTTTGTAATAACATAAAATAAATAAAATATTAAAATTTACCTTTTCTATAGAGAAGATCTATTATTTCTCTAATTATAATTTCGTATTCTCATTTTTTATATAATTGTACCAATAAATCATGTTTATTTTTTAGTTTTTCTTCCCATTTTCTTATTACAACCTTGTGTTCATTTTCGAGTGCTATTTTTAAAAAGAATAGCATTTTTGGATGAACATATCATTCTTTTACATATATATTTATTTCTTGTTTTAATTTTATGAATTCGCCTATTCTATAGAGTCTTTCCAGCCTCTCTAATCTTATTTTCAAGTCTTTGGTGTGTTTTTCTTTTTTTAGTTCTTCCATTACTTCTTGTCTTGTTTTATTTTTGTAATAGTTTGTTTTTTTATTATTTTTTATATCAAATTCTTTTCTTATTGCTTCTATCTCATCAATACTACTAAGTTTATCTTTTTGTTTATTTCTAGCGAAAAGAAATACAGAGACATCATCATTATAATTTTCTCCTGCAGAAAATTCACTCACTTTTTCTATTATTTTTTCAAAAAGTTTATTTATCGGTATATCTGGATTACCTCTTGCTATTTTCTCAAAATTTTCTTGTAGCCTTTTTAATCAATAAAATTCATTATTTTGATTTTTTATTTCAACTATTCAGTCTGTATAGACAAGCAGAATATCGCCTTCTTCCATGTTAATATCTTTAACTCTAACTGAAACTATATTTGATATATTACGAAATCAAAGTATAAGTCAACCGGGTATTATTTTTTCTACAATTCCAGTATTTTTTCTATACAGTAACATTGGATTATGTCAGGCACCTATAAATGAAAATTTATTTGTTTTTGTATCATCAAATTCAAAAAATATTCAACTTACAAAAGCTTTTCCATTTATTTTTTCTTTAAATTCGTTATTAATTTTTGCAAAAAGCTCTTGAAAATCTTTAATCTTACTTGAATATTCAAAGAACAACTTTGATAGTATAGAAACTGTAAATCAAGCTTTTAATCAGTGTCATGTGGAATCTCATATATAAAATATTGTTTTATTTTTAATCTTTGAAAATCAAAAGGTATCTCATGTTATTTTATCTTTACTAAGAATTTTTCATATAAAATCAAAACCAAGTATTTCAAATTCTTTCAAATCTTTAAATAATTTGTTACTTATTGACTCTCACATATTATTCTGATTTACAACATCTTCCAATATATTATCTATAGTTCAAGATTTTATAAGTATTTTCTCTAGATTTTTTAAAACTTGTTGATTTTTCTTTTTATATTGAGTATTTTTTCTATTGCTAAAGAAGGAATTTATTTTATTTAGAAAACTTATTTTTAGTAAGGCTTTTTTTTCTAAGTCTTCTTTTTCTATTCATATTTCTTTTAAGGTTTTTTCTAGGTCTTTTTCTAAATTATCATTTTTTTGTTTTTTTCTTGTTTCTTTTTCATAAATTTTTTCTAAATTTTTTAATGTTTCAAGAGGTTTTTTGGAATTTGGATATTCAGAAACAAGCCTTGTTGCTAAAGCAAGTCATTTATTCAAGTCATTGCTTTTAACTAAAAGTTTTATTTCTTCAATAATATCATTAAATTTTTCTTTTTCTTCATCTTCTTTTTTAATTTTTAAATTTTTTTCTTGGATATCCTGTATTTTTTTTGATGTTTTGTTAATAATATAAGATCTTTTATAGGCTCTGTTAAGTATTTTATTTACCTGATTTAATTTTCTTTTTGACTTAATTTCTACCTCTTTAACATTTGAGGTCATTAAAAGATTTAGTTTTTTACTAAGATTTTCATTATAGGTTATTACGATACTATTTTTTAAATTTAGCTCTTTTGTGGCAAGCATAGCATCTATGTATTCACTTTTTTTTAAAAGATTTTCTATATAATAGATGGCATCTTTCAAATTAGTTATCTTTTCAGGATTATCTATTTTTTTAAATAAAAACATATTTATTTTTATTAATTAAATCTTAGTTAAGTTTTAGAGCTTCATCTATTGTGGTTTTACCTGTAGCAGCTTTAATCAGTCAATCTTGGATAAGTGTTACCATTCAAAATTCTTTAGCCTTTTTTTCTATTTCATTTACAGAAGCCTTATTTAATATTAAAGCATCAAATTTATCATCTATTATAATGGCTTCGTGTACTCAAATTCTTCAAGCATATCAAGTATTCATACAGTCTTCACATCAAGCTCATTTATAAAATATAATATTTTCTGGATTTTCTTCCAAAATTGGTCAAAGATATTGGATTACTTTTTTTCTTTTTTCAGGAGAAATTTCTTGTTCAACTTTGCATTTTTGACATATTCTTTTTACAAGCCTTTGAGAAATAATAAGTCTTAGGGATGAGGCTACTAAGAATGGTTCTACATCCATATTAATAAGCCTTTGAATTGTACCGGCTGCTGAATTTGTATGTATAGTCGAAAATACCAGGTGTCATGTCAAAGCGGCCTCAATCGCAAGAGTTGCAGTTTCTTTGTCTCTTATTTCTCAAACCATTATAATATCAGGATCTTGTCTTACAATTGATTTTAATCAAGATGCAAAATCAAAACCTATTTGAGGCTTTACTTGCGTTTGGTTTATGTAAGGAATATCATATTCTATAGGATCTTCAAGAGTTGTTATGTTATATTCTAAAGGATTAAAATGTCTTAGCATACTAAATAATGTAGTAGACTTTCAACTTCAAGTTGGTCAGGCTACAAGAATCATTCAATATTTACAACCCAAACTAGCCTTAATTCTTTCTAAATTTATATCAAAAAATTCCATTTTATCAAGAGATAAAAGTGCGATGTTTTGTCTAAGTACACGCATTACAATTTTTTCTCAGTTTATGATAGGCAGAGCGCTGACACGAATATCTATGGGTTCATTGTCATTTCTTTCTGAAATATAATTTATTTTTCAGTCTTGAGGCTTTTGTTTTTCATCTATTCTTACTCCTGCCATTATTTTTATTCTTGAAAGTAATTTTATATAGGTTTCTGAACTTAGTTTATCAATAAAAACAAAGTCTCCACACGATCTAAAACGAATTCAAACAAAATTTTTACTTGGTTCTATGTGAATATCGGAAGCTCACAATTTTAAGGCATGCTCTATTAATTCTGTGGTGTATGTTACTATGTCATCAATATCTTGTCTTATAGGGAATTCTTTAAACTCCTCAGTAGTTTTTATACTTTTTGAAAACACTTTTTAATTTTATTATAAATAAATATTTTGTATCAAAAGCGACACTGTGATATGATTATAACCTATATAAGGTAATTTTGCAAAATATTATACAAATAAAATTTGATTTATTTGAAAAATAGTTTAACATTTATTTGTACTCTTGCTATTATTTTTAATATTTTAATTTTTATATAATAATTTTTTAATCATGAGAGACTTAAATAAAAAAGGTAAAAAAGGTTTTACCCTAATAGAGCTTATAGTAGTTATTACTATATTAGCTATACTATCTACGATAGCTTTCGTTAATTTTAATTCTTTTTCTGGGAAAGCTCGTAACTCAAAAAGAACAGAAGATTTAAGTTCTGTTTTCCGTAGTATATGAGTTAAGATGGCAGATGGTGAAAAACCAAAAACATATGTTACTTCTAATGCTGCTTATGCCTTACCAAGTGCAAATGTTTCGATTGCTTGATTTTCATGAACAACGGATGCAGACTATGTATGATGAATAATCAATTATTCTTCTCTTTGAATTAAAGCAGCGGATTTCAAAGATCCTAAAACGATTGATTATGGTATGGCTGCATCTAATAAGTGAAATATCTATGAATTGGCAGCTACTCTAGAAGATGAGAGCTGAAATAAGGCTTTAGTTATATGAAACTATATACCACGTAGTGGTACTACTTATCAAATAACAGGAACAACAGCAGCTTCAACGTGATCTGATAATACTAGGCTTAAAGTATCTTTTGGTGATGCTGGAGATTTGTGACGTTTTAAAGTGGGTGATCTTCTTAGTAATGGTAATCCTGGTACTAGTTCTTGAACTGTTTTGAAAATTGGTAATTCTTGAACTGGAGGATATGTGGTTATTAATTTAGATGATACAACTGTATGATGGAGTGGTTCTACAGCAATACAGTTAAAATCATGAGCAGAAGTTAAAGGTTTAGTAAAATCTATTGATACTACTAATTCTCCTGTAGAAAAAGATTCTATAACAGCACTTCCTTATAGTATAAATTAAGTATAAAGTTATTCTGTATTAAATTTGAATCTAAAACCCCCTATTCACTGATGTGAATAGGAGTTTTTTTAAGTTGCTTAATTGTAGAAATGGGCTACAAATAAGAAGTATTTGTTGTAAAAAGCGACTTAATTGTAAATAATGGGTGGCTAAAATAAGTAGTATTTGGTACTATAATGCCAAATACTACTTAACTTTTAGTTATGTTAGATAAAAGTTACATAAAAAGATGCAAAAAATGCTCTTCAAAATACATAAAGAAAGATTGATTCAGAAGATGAAAACAGAGATATAAATGTAAGATAATTAAAAACGGCAATATATTCATAGAAAAACCAGATTAGCATAAAATTCTTTAAAAAATAACTTGAAATATTTATTTACTCGGTATTATATTATCTGAATAATAGAAATACCAAATACTACAAATTGATTAGAATGAGTTTTTGGTCATCTTAAAACTAAAATTAATCTTCATAGATGATTAAAAAAAAAGAGAAAAATTAAACTAATTCTTTCTCTCTTGATTGGTAAAAACTAACTCATTCCAGCCACACACTTTTTACAATTAAACTAGATTAAAAATGAAAATCCCTTTAAATTGGATATCTTTATACTGTGATATTAATCAAACAATAAAAGAAAAATGAGTTAAAAATTTGGCTCATATGTATAGTATTTATACAGCTGAAATAGATGACATTGTTCCTTTCGGACAAATGAATGGCGTGGTAATTTGAAAAGTAATTGAAGTCGAATCTCATCCAAATTCTGATCATTTAAATGTTGTACAAGTTTTTTTGGGAGAAAAATTATGAAAAACCCAAATTGTATGCTGAGCTGAAAATGTAAAAGAAGCTCTTTATATCGCT
>JAQUZJ010000043.1:5710-9950 GCA_028691375.1 Candidatus Altimarinota bacterium
CAACTGTAAAATATGATATTGTAGATATTACAAACTGGCTTTTAGTTGAATTTTGACAACCAACTCATGCTTTTGATGCTGATAAAATTGAATGATCAATTACAGTAAGACAAGCCCTTAATTGAGAAAAAATCAACGCCTTAAATTGAGATACTTATGAGTTAAAAGATTCTGACATTGTAATTGCTGATGATAAAAAAATCTTAGCAATTGCCTGAATAATGTGATGAATAGACTCAGCAGTAACAGAAACAACAAAAAATGTTTGTTTTGAAATTGCCACTTTTGACGCCACAACTGTTCGTTTAACTGCAACAAGAATCTGACTCAGAACTGATGCCTCAGCTAGATATGAAAAATCTCTGGATCCACTTCTTAACAAACCTGCTTTTTATAGAATTATCGATTTAATGAAATTTCTTGGAAAAAATTCTACAATTTCAGGAAAATCTGAATATATAGACACAAATAAAATAAACAAAATTGAAATTGAAGTAAGTTTTGAATTTATAAATCGCAAACTCTGAAAAGAAATTAGTGTTGAAACTTGTAAAAAAATCCTCTCAAAACTTTGATTTGAAATAATAAAAGAATCCGAAAAAAGTCTTACGCTGAAAGTTCCATCTTGGAGAGCAACAAAAGATATTTCCATCAAAGAAGATATTGTTGAAGAAATCGGAAGAATTTATTGATATGAAAACATTGAAGAAAAAGCTATTTTTTGACCTTTTGAAGTTGCATCCAAAAATAAAGATATTGAAATCAAAAATAAAATTGTTAACTATTTTAGTTGAACTTGATTTTTTGAGGTTTGCAATTATTCTTTTTCTTGAGAAGAAATAGACAAAAAACTACTTTTTGAAAATACTTCAAATGCTGTGAGAATTGAAAATGCTTTTAATGTGGATTTTTCTATTATGAGAAGAAATCTTTTTTGTAGTCTTATGCCAAATATTGTAGAAAATCAAAAAATCAGTGATGCTTTTAGCTTCTTTGAAATTGGTAAAAAATTCGAAAAATTAGCTGAAAACAAATTTACAGAAATTCTAAGTATAGCTTGATTTAGCTATGGAAAAGATTTTGAATTTATAAAATCTAGTTTGGATTGATTTTTAAAAACTTTGATTCCTTGAATAAAATTTGAAGTTATACAATGATTAGATAATCAATTTTTTCACCCAAATAAGTCTGGAAAATACATTATAAATTGAAAAAATATTATAAATTTCTGATATATTAATCCAGAAATTGCACTAAATTTTGATTTTGATGACACTAAAACCATCTTATTTGAGGTTGATTATGAGATTTTAAAAGAATTTTATTTGGTCAATGAATGACTATTTAAAGAATTTTCTCGCTTCCCTGGAATTCCCAGAGAACTCAATTTCGTCTTTGACAAAAAAAGATCAATTTGAGAAGTAATTAAATTAATTGAAAATCAAAGTGACTTAATTCAAAGTATTGATGTAATCGACATCTATGAGGATGAAAACAAAATCTGAATAAACAAAAAATCTATAACTTTTAGTCTGTTCTTACAAGATCTAGAAAAAACAATTACAGACAAAGATGCTCTGAAAGTTCAAGAAAAAATTATAGCAAACTTAGAAAAAGAAGGAATAATTTTAAGAAACTAATTGGGTACCGGTACCTAATGTTCTTTTTTCCTAAAATAAACAATCAAAAATACCAAAATCATAAAATATCAAATTTCAAACAAAATTTTATAATCTCAGAGATTTATTTGGACTGTACTCATAGAAAGTCATCCAAAAAACTCTGAGATTTTTATTATATATTCAAGCAAAATCCGAGTAAAAAATCCAAGAAATATTCAAATGTATTTGTTTATAAAAAATCAAACTACGCTTGCTGTTCAAATGAACATTAAAATTGGTAAAACCGGTCAAATCAAAGTGTTTGTAATAATCGAAACCAATGATAATTGTCAAAAATTAACAACAGTTATTGGTAATGTGATGACCAGAGAACTCATTGTTAGCGTTGCTCACTCTCTTATTGCAAACTTTTCTGGTAAAAAGAAAAACATTTTTTTGAAAAAACCTTCTAAATAAAGAATTCAGATCACCGCAAGATAAGACAAATGAAAACTTATATCATAATTTATACTTAATGGCTTCCGGATTATATAAACTAAAGTTATAAAAAGTAATATACTAAAAGATTTAAGTTGCTTTCAGGAAGTTAAAAAATAATAGGCTATAAGTCAATTAATCGATGCTCTGATGACAGGAGCTTGTTCTCATACAATTCAAACAAAAATCACAATAACGACTGTAATTAATATTTTTCTAACAATACTTGGTAAAAACAAAAACAAATACGCACAAAAGGCTATAACAATCGTAATATTAAATCAACTTACGGCTATAATATGGGTCAATCAAGTTTTACTAAAATTATCACTCAATTGTTTATCCATTCACACCCTTTCTCCAATAAGCATTCCTGCAAGTAAACTAGCTGATTTTTGAGGGAACATTTTTTCTATAACTCAACTTACCTGTGATTTCAGATATTCTGTAAATTTGCTGTAGGAATTCAAATCATAACCAATTTTTTCATTTCAAAAAACATAAGATGAGGCATAAACGTCTTTTAAAAGTAAATATTTATCATATTGAAAATCTTGAGAATTTTTTATTTTGTCTATCTTGGAATTGAATTTAATAATGTCTCATTTGGCTAAATTTAAGTTTGGAGAAACATAAATAAGCAAATTCAAATTTCTGTCTTCAAAGTTTTTTGAATCAATTTTATTAACTTTTAAAACAAAAGATTTGTTATTTTCAGTAATTTTTTGTAGAACATCTATTTTTCACTCAATGATAACTTTCTTGTAAAAATTATCTGTTGATAAAGACAAAATTTCTGTATTTTTTTCGATTTTTGATAAATTAATTTGCGATATTCCAAAACCACAAATAATTCAAAAAATTCAAATCAAACAACATATCCAGATTTCTTTAAATCTCAAAATAATCTGTAAACCTATGAGAAAAACCAATAAAAAAACATACACAACATTAAAATTGTATATGTTTGTCAAAAGCACTGAAAATATGAAACTTAACGAAAAAATCGTTAAATTGATACTGTAGAATTCTGTTTTTTTACTTTCTTTAATCATCTAAAAGAAATTAGAAATAGTATTATTGCTCACAATTGATTCATATCTAATTTGATAAATGATTCAAAAATATCAATATCTCAATTAAAAAATTCTAAAACAAACAAGGCAATGCTAAAAATAAATATTCCCAAATATCATACTTTTCAATCGGCTTTGGTAATTATTCTCTGCATATATAAAAATACAAAAATCAAAAATGAAACTATAGAATATATTATAGCCAAAGGAAAAACTTCTCCATAAAAGGGAATATTTGCATCTGAACTGTTATAGGTAATTCAAATCGGTAATGTTGTCGGCTTACCATAAATCTGTCATCCCAGAAATGCTCAAAAATATCATAGAATCGCTGCAAAGAAAAATGATAAAACAATACAATCTAGATATTTTTCTATATTAAGATGATATTTTTTAATTTTTATAATAAGTACAAGAACAAATCAAATAATTCATCACATAAGTGACATGCTATAGTCAGATGTCAAAAGAAATTTTGGAATAGAACTTCTCAATGGTTCATCCAAAAGAAATTCAAAATCTCTCCATTGAGCTATCACATAAAATAATCTTGCAAAAATAAATGTAGAAATAAAAAATCCAAAAAATCAAAGAATGAAAAAATTTATATTTATTCCATTTTTCTTTGTAGTCTTAAAAAGCATCCAAAAAAATAGAATAAGACTTAGGCTTAAAGTAATTCCAAATGTCCAAAAAGTAAAATTTCCGATTTTTATATAAGGGTACATGGATTAGTATAAAGTGTAAAGTTAAAAGTAGAAAGAAGTGACACAGATAACTTTCTTTCTTAACAGCCAAATATTTTTAGCACACAAACACACTAATAGAAGGCTTTAAAAGCAAAGGTTTTAGCTCTATTAACTGACTTTAAACTTTTTACTTTTACCTTTCTACTGTCTTCTATCTGGCATATTCAGTAATTCTTTTTTCTCTTATAAGATTAACTTTAACTTCTCAAGGATAACTCAGATTTTCCTGAATAGAATTTGCTATATCTTTTGCCATTTTTTCTGCCTCAATATCAGTTATTTTGGATGGCTCAACAAATACTCTAATTTCTCTTCA
>JAQUZJ010000044.1 GCA_028691375.1 Candidatus Altimarinota bacterium
TCCTTTTTATCTAGATAAATTCAGAAAATCTGCATATTAAAAATATATTAAATATTTTAGTGTCATTCCGACCGTAGTGGAGGAATCTATTGTGGCTTCAAATTGAAATCAATATAAAAATCTATTGCCCAATTTTGAAAACAGCATTTATTATAGCATTAGAAGCTGGAAAAGCAGCTGAAACTAAACCCAATCAAGCTCAGGTAAAAGCCATTATGCTCTTTGCTTTTTTTATTTTATCTTCTTTTCATAAAGATAAAACTAGATTGATTCAGGCAGCACCAACAGTTCATGCGCTTACAGCAAAAGCCATTGATACAATCTGATTAACAGTTTCTATGGCTCTATCTTTTGCTCATGACTCAAGAGTATAATCCTTATAGTCTCATCAATTTGACTTGCTATTTGATTTTAGGACTCATGTTTTTGGTTCACAATTATCAAGAACTTCTTCCAAATTTCAATCCCCATTAACAAAACTTTTATACCCACAAGTATCAATATTTTGATCCTTTGATCATGACATTGTAACTGTTCATCAATTACATATTCTAGTTCCATTAACTTCTAAAGAATAATCTAGAGAATCCTTTCCTTCAAAATCAAGTTTAAAATCACTTAAATAACAAAATCTATCTTCTCATAGTTCATTGTTTATACTGCTAGCACATAAACCTTTGCTAATTGGGTATGATTTACTTCAAATCTTAAAGATTAATTTATCAGAACTACCGAGTCATGGTACATACCGTTTTATTCAATATGGATCATTTTGAGATCAGGTTCACATTACTCTTGATACATTGTTATTGTCTGAAACAGGTCGAACATTACAAGGAAATTGTTTTCAAGTGATATTATTATTAGCTATAGTTTGTTGACATTCATCAGTTGACTCATAATTTTTTAGAGTTTCAGGCACTCATAATCAAACTGAACAGGCTCAGCTTGATTTGGTTACAGTTCAATTACAATTTATACTAGTGTCATCATTTAACTTTACAGTCAAATTATAAAGTAAACTTTGAGCTCATCAAAAATTCAAGGTTCAAAAACTCGAATTAATGTAATTATTTATAAATGTGGCTATGTTTTTTGTATCTCATCAAATATTAAAGTCTACGCTTTTTATGCCTGAAGGATCGGTTCACCATATTTGCCGTTTTATTCAATAAGACTGTCAATCATTTCATGATGTTATTGTTGTATTTGTTTTACTCAAATCACAAGCATCGGCTTCCTCTTGTGTAGCTGTTAATTGTATTAAATTATTACAGGCTGGAGTAACACTTAGGGAATTTAAAGTTTCCATAGGTCAAATTCATATAAAACACTTTTTATCTCCAGTGGCAAAATAATTTGTTGCCGCATTTGTGTTTGTCGAAAAAATAAGAAAAAAACTTAAAAAAATTGCCAATATAAAAATTTTATTTTTATTCATAATTTTGTACTAAAAATTAAATGATGTAACAAGTTTTATCAAAACATACGAAAGCGGTATAACGGCAAGTCAAACAACGGAATAAGTAAATGATGTGAGTGCTTTCTTCATTTCTTCATCTTTTCACTCGGCTTTTAAAAGACAAAATCAATTATATAGAAACACGCAAACTGCAACAAATGCCACAAGTCCAACAAAATAATCTTTAATGGATTTTAAAAAATCAACAACAGTAATTTCGGTTTTTATTTTTGTATCAAAACTTTTAACTCCTTTACCAGCATTATCTGTAGTTGTATTGGTCAACATATCGTTTTTAGAAACTTGTTCAGCAAATACAAAAGATAAATTGGAAATTGCCACCGAAGTAATAATTGTAAGAATCATTGTTTTTAAAAAATTTTTCATAATTTTATTTTAATTTTAATTTACTGAAATTTTAACTTTTTCCTTAAATTAACATATTCTATAAATAGAATCTAGCCTATCTTTATGCTATTTATAACATCAACTACAATATATCATGTAAAGGCCAATAAAGTTCACACTCATGCATATATCAAGGTGTTATGATTTTTTTTAATATCTTCTTGTTTTCAAGCTGTTAACATATAATTCATTCAAGCATACATCACAACAATCATTCAAATTATTCAAACATATTTTAATACTTCTTTTATAATATCTGGTATGGTTTTTATTGTTTTTTCCCTATTAATAGTTGAAAATCCGCCTAGAACACCATCTGTTCACTTAATCTTTCATCATTCTTTTCATGCTGTAAAACTTGCATCAGAAAATGGATTTTGAGGCGGTGTGAATGGATCACATTTGGCATTATCAGTACAATCTATGGCAAACACAGAAAAAATACAAGAAAAAAACAAAACAAAAAATAACGCTATTTTACTACTCATTGAAGTACCCATTGTATTAATGTAATTAGAGGATAAGCTAATATTGAAACCACCAAAGCTAGTGCAGTATAAATAAAAATATTTTTACCTTTATTAAACTTTTCTTGATTTCAAAAGGAAATTATCATCATAATTCAACCTACAACCAGTAAAACTCCTGATGCAAATCATATTATGATGTAAAACCATTTTAATATTAAAGCAAAAATTTGATTTAAAGTATCTTTTGTACTAGTTGTTCATATAAATTTCTTTGAAACAGACACATTATCTAAATTCATCTTGAAATCCGTAGAATATATCATATCTCCGGACTTTCAATAAACAGTATAATTTATACTACAGTTATCTCATCATTGTATAAAACATTGATTAACAAAAGTCGACCGAGAACATACCAATAAAAAACTTGTAAATGTAAGAAAAAATATGTTTTTAAAAGTCGAAAACTTCATAAAAAATTGATAATTTTTAAATCGCAGTATAATCTAAGTACAAAAATTATAATATAAAAAAATGAAAATGAAAGTTTTTGTTTGAATTTTGTTCAATGCATTAATGCTTTTTATTATACAATATTTTATTCCATACAATGAAACATTAAAGGAATGAGTATTGGTAACTTGATGAATCACAACTTATATTATAGGTTGAGTTATACTTTGAGTTCTTAATTTTACAGTAAAACCTATTTTAAAAATTTTTGGATTTCCTTTGATAATATTGACTTTATGATTATTTTCTTTGGTTATAAATGGAATATTATTACTTCTAATACAAAAAATTATTTATGTTTTGAATGTAAATTGAAGCACTTATGAAATAAATTGAGCTCTGAATTTTATAATTGCAGTTGCAATTTTCACGATTTTTAATACAATTTACTCCGTTTTAATTAAGAAATAAAAGAATTGAGAACTGTGAATCAAAACTTAAGTTATTGTCTGATTTTAAAAACCTTATAATACTAAGTTCTAAATAATACTAAGTTCTAAATTCTAATTTATAATATAAAATTTAAAAAATATGCTTTGAATACTAAAAATTATAGAACTAATTGCCAGTGTACTATTAGTTTTTTTGATATTAGTTCAACAAAAAAGTACGTGACTTTCTTTAACTACTTTCTCCGAAAGCTTCTGAAAATTTGAAAGAAGATGACCAGAAAAAGTTCTACACATGGCAACAATATTCGTGTGAGCTATTTTTATATTTAATACATTTTTATATTTTTTGATGGCTTAAATCAAAAACTACTAAATTCAAATTTCGGCTGAAAATGACTTGTTTTTCTAGTTTTAAGGTTTCTAAAACTAACTTATAATTATGTCTACATACCAAAAAATTAAAAAATATTTACTTTTTCTCTCAATTTTTTTTATTTTATTAACTACAATTCATATATGTGTGGTGTATCTTTTTGATTGATCCAAAAAAAGTATAGAAGTATGATGAAACGTTAATGTATGATTTGTAAGCGAAGATTTTCCAACTATAAACCCTTTGAATTTTCACCAAGATGACAAAAATGATTTTGTTATAAAATTCCTTTATAGATCTCTTCTTAGATACAACTCAACAACCAAACAAATGGAATGAGATCTCGTAACATGTGATTTGTGAGAAAATTTTTCTAAAATAAAATGTTTTCTAAAAAAAGATAGTAAATGGAGCGATTGAACTGTCTTAAAAAAAGAAGATATTTTCAAAACTTATGATTTATTAAGAAATACTGACACAAATATCTTTTATAAAAAATTACTTGCCAATCTAGAAATAACTGACAAGTGAGATTTTATTGAGTTTAATACAAAAAATCCCGATACTTTTGTAATTGATGCTTTCTTTTTTCCTATTCTTCCGGCATCTCAAATAGATCAGATAAAAGATAGTAAAATCAAACCAGAAGATTATATAACAACTTGATATTATAAGTACTTAAAAAAAGAAGTGGATTCTACGACCAATTCAAAAGATGTCACTGTGGTTAGAAATGATACTCTTGCTCCAAAAGATGTTTATATGTGAAAATATATATTTAAATTTTTTAATTCTTCTCAGGAGCTTATAGACAATCAAGATACTTTGGGAATAATTTATAGTCCTTCTTGACTTGATATCAAAAATCCAAAATTAGAGGAATATTCTTACTTATTACCTCAATATATAGCTCTTTTTCTTAACTATGACAAAATCAAAGAGCCTTTAAGAAAAATAATATTGTCTTCAATTCAATATGATAAACTAAAATCTCTTGATACTAACAAATGAAAAATAATAAAAAATCCATTTTTTTGAGAACAGGATATAACTCCAGAATTAAAAAATAAAGACCTAAATACAACTTTGGAATGATTGTGATATTTTAAAAAAGAAAAATTATTAGCAAATGTGGACAAAAATGTTGAAGATACATATAAAAAAGAAAAGAAATTGTGAATTCCAAAAAGTAATTATATATATGCTCCCACAAATGAACAAATGATTTTTATAAACTGACAATGAGAGACTATCTTAAAATGAAAAACTTCTGATTGAATACAGGCTGTATATATAAATGATAATAAATTAGCTGATTTTGATGCTACAAATAAGGAATTTACCTACAAAATTTCTTTTGATTTGAAAAATTTATTAGAATGAGAAAATTATTATAAATTAACCTTTGAAAAAGATTGAAACAAACAAGTTGTAGAAACAATAAAAATTGTATGTTTTAAGGATGATAAAAAACTTGAAGAATTAAAGAAAAAAGCTCTAGAAATCTACACAACTAAATTCACAGACCAGGAAAAACAGGAATTACAAAAGAAGAAAAACGAAGAACTTAAAAAAATAAATGCCCTAGAAAACAATTTATATTATGACAAAAATTATAATAATTTGAGTCTGAATTTCTCTTATTCAATAGATAATGATTATCTAGCAACTATTGCTAAAGAAACAAAAGATACACTCACTAATTTATGAATAACTGTAAACTCAAAAGAAATAACTACTGATGATTTAAAAGTTATAATAGGAGAATGAAAAAAAGATTATGATCTGTTGCTGACTTGAATAAATATCTGAACTCTAAGTTACAACATAACACCTTTTTTCCATTCCAGCCAAGCAAAAATTTGATTTAACTTTTCAAAATTAAGAAGTCCATGAATAGATCCATTACTCGAGGAGTTAAAATCTAAACAGTTTAGCCAAGAAAAACTAGAAGAAATGAAATGACAGATAAACAAAATCTTAAAAGAAGAAGCTATAGTAAAAACTTTTTATAGTCCTTATAATCATTATTATATCAACAGATGATTAGAAAACACAAAAAAATCAGAAATAATGCCTTATAATTACTATTTATACTATGCAATAGAAAATTCTTATAATAAAACAAAAAGGTCTATAAATTTTAAAGATAAAAGCATAAAATGATTTTTAGATTGGGCAAAAAATCAAGTCTTAAAATAGAAAATATTGTATATCTTAAATAACTTTAAGATGAAAAAATTGCTTCTCTTGCTCAAAATAAATGCAAGAAAAAGTTAAAAACTAAATTTAGTTTACTAGTAATTTTATTTAAAGTGTTTGCTTTTACTCATTTCTCTATTATTCCCTAATTTATGAAAGAAGATATAATACTACCATCTTGGGAACTTGTGAATAAAGCAAGTCTTATAAAAAAATATTATTTTATTCCTGCTTTTATAATGACTGTTTATTTGACTTTTATTGTCGCATATCAAACAGCTTATACATACATAAATATATTTGGACTAAAAAGTGAACTTATATCATGGTTTTATAATTTTATACACCAGGGCTATTTTTATATAATTCTTATTTCTGCAATTGTAATGTTCATAACCTACATTTTTATTATACCAATAGCAGAATGATGAGTAATAACATTAATAGATGCTTATTATAAAAAGGATACAAAAAAATATACAATCTCTAGTTGAATATCTGGTTGACTACTCGGATTTTTAAAAATATTTGAATATATCAATTTTACAGCAATATTTAGACCAATACCAATAACCACTTTTCATATTTTCTTATTAAGAATGATGTCTTCAAATTATCTTGTTCCGCTAATGATTAGTTACTCTACATGTCTTTTCTTTTCATTTTTTATAAATACCTTATTTGCCTATACAAAAATTATAATAATACTTGAGGATTTACCTTTATTTAAGGCAATGAGCAAATCTGTTCATATAACAATCAATAATCTAGCAATTACTTTTAAACTCTATCTTTCAATAATAATCGTAAATATAAGAATACTTATAACTGTAATATTAATGTTTATATTTCCTTTTTTAATATCTGTGGTTCTTGCATATTTTTCAACTAAATTTATAGCTTGATTTTTTATTATCATACTTTTAATACTTTTTTTTAGTTTTTTTATAATTATGGCACAGGTAAATTCTGTCGTGGATATTTTTATAGAATCCCTCTGGTACAAAGCCTACATGCTTGGAAAAGAAGATGATGAAGATGAAGATAAGAAAAAATAGGTTATTTGGGCTCTAATCTTCATATAAAAACAATATATTTTGTTAAAATTTCTAAAGGTTAATTGAAATATAATTATTTTGAAAAAAACAAAAAAAGATTAAAATATGGCAACAAGTTCTTTTTAAATTATTTTTTAAAAAAGGGGAAATATGAAAAAAATCAAAATAATAACTTCTCTTTTAATAATTTTTCTAATACCTACAAATCTCACATTTGCAAAGATTTCAAATATTAATTCCAAAATCGAAGTCAATAAGAGTGAAATTGGATTAAATGAATTCTTAGATATTACTGTAAACACAGAATACGAGTGAAAACCAGATATTCCAGGCAACAATGTTCAAAATGAAAAGGATTGAGGCACTCTTTTCAATGTGAATCTCAATTCTTCAGAAATTCCAGAAATTGATCTAGGTTGAATAGAAAATTTTCAAGTTAATAGCAAAGTAAAATCTCAACAATCAACTAATATAAATTGAAAACAAAAAACTCAAATTACTATGAAACTTGTTTTAGCTCCAAAAAAAACTTGAGATTTTAATCTTGGCCCAATTACTTTGCTAATCAATGGACAAAATATAGATTCTTCAAACAAAGAAACAAAAACTATAAAAGTATTAAATTCCAACACAAACATTAATACTTGAACAACAAATAATGAAGTTATTTCGGATCAAGAAATTCAAACAATTCCTCAACAAATAGAAACTGATAAAAATTTTGATTTTAGTAAAAATCTTTTGTATATTTTTATGCTTTTTTCGCTTTTGGGTTCAATACTGATAACTTATTTGTATTTTTTAAAAAAAGAAAAAATTATAAAAAAGATCGAACAAGAAAATATAAATATTCCAAAAAAGGAAATTATTAAAGAGGATTCAATGGAGGAAATAACAAAAGAACTTGATAAATATCTTGAGAAAAAAGCCTGAAAATCTCTAGCTTGACACGATATTTACAGTAAATTAAGTTATGAGGAAAATGAAACTCAAAGAAAAGTACTTGAATTTCTTTATAGCAAAATAAACGAATACAAATATTCCTGAAAGAAGCTTGATGAAGATGCTATAAAAGAAGAAATCATGAAACTCGGGAAAGAATTTTTGAAGAAAGTGTTTTAAGGAATCTACCCGCTTGTCATTCAGACCGTAGTGGAGGAATCTCTGGGCTGTATTGGCTACAAAAGATCCCTCGACTATCGCTCGGGATGACAAAAAGGAGGTGGTCGGGATGACAAGACAAAAAACTGTAAAACTTTTAACTTTTTAACTATTATTTATGGAAAATGCAGAACTATTACAAGAATATTTATCAAAAATCCAAGAGGTTAGAGATGAAATAAACAAAAAAATCATTGGGCAAGAAAAGCTAATTGAAAATCTTTTGATTTGAATCCTTGCAAATGGGCATATGCTTCTTGAATGAGTACCCGGGCTTGCAAAGACTTTTGCGGTTGAAACACTGGCTCAGACTTTGGGGCTCGATTTTCAAAGGATACAATTTACACCTGATCTTTTGCCTTCTGACTTAATCTGATGACAAATCTACAATCAGGCTGAAAGTAAATTTTATACAAAAAAATGACCGATTTTTACTAATTTTTTGCTCACTGACGAAATCAACAGAGCTCCGACAAAGATCCACTCTGCCCTACTCGAGGCCATGCAAGAAAAACAAGTAACAATCTGAGATGAAACTTTCATTTTGGATAGACCTTTCTTTGTTCTTGCAACTCAGAATCCTATCGAACAAGAATGAACTTATCCTTTACCAGAAGCACAACTTGATAGATTTTTACTCAAAATTCTTATCAAATATCCAAAAAAAGACGAAGAAATAAAAATTATGAAAGACTATTCTGTTACTCAGGATGAGAAAACAAAAACTATACTTAAAAAAACTGATTTATTAAAAATCCAAGAATTTATAGAAAAAAATATTTTTGTTGATGAAAAAATCTATGAATATGTGAGAGATCTAGTCTTTGCAACACGTAATCCTGAAGAATATGGACTCGCTAATCTCAAAGAGCTAATCAGTCTCTGAGCCTCACCAAGAGCCTCAATCGCCATGATCAAAGCCTCAAAAGTTGTGACATTCTTGAGTGGAAGAGATTATGTAATCCCCGAAGACATAAAAAGTGTGATTTATGAAGTACTAAGACACAGAATCATTCTTTCATTCGAGGCAATCTGAGAAAATACAACTCAAGATGATTTGATTAAGAATATAATTAGTAATGTGAAGGTGCCGTAAAAAGGCACATGGAACAAATGAAATGACAAAGGAATAAGCAGAAAAATGTCCGTCATTGCGAAGTTTTTTGAAAAAACTGTGGCAATCCAATGTCCAAACCACGGTGTCTCCATAAATTGCCATGTTCCTCGCAATGATGAAACAAATGAATTCTTCGCTCCGTTGTACTGCGCTCAGAATGACGAACACTTTAGCCTCGGAACGAAAATGTTCGTTCCCTACATTTTTAATCCTACTCGCCCGGACAGGTTTAAAACCTGTCCCTCCTACGATTAATTCACTACTTTCTACTTTACGCTTTTTACTTTTAACTAAATTTAATTCCCATGCTTCAAAAAATCAAACTCATAGACTTGAAGACCTTCAAAAAAGTTGCGGGGTTGTTTGTTGGGAACTATAAGACAAAATTTCATGGCTCTGGGATTGAATTTAAGGATTTGAAGGAATATTCTTTTGGTGATGAAATAAGGAGTATTGACTGGTTGAGTTCGGCAAAAACTGGGAAAATGCTTACTAAGAAATATGA
>JAQUZJ010000045.1 GCA_028691375.1 Candidatus Altimarinota bacterium
CTAAGATATTATATTCTAG
Organism: Candidatus Altimarinota bacterium; assembly: GCA_028691375.1. GTDB lineage: Bacteria > Patescibacteriota > Gracilibacteria > BD1-5 > UBA2023 > STD2-258. The sequence goes on from JAQUZJ010000045.1 coordinate 20, forward strand.
CCTATCCGCTGCCAATCTTGGAAGATTATTATCAGCTATAGGATAAATAGTATAGTCCTCAGTTTCTTCAATTTTTATTCAAAGTTTTTTGAGTTCTTTCATAAGAATTATTGAATTTTTTATTTTATCAGACACATATACTTCGGATGATTTTTGATACAAATGATCTCATTTATAAAAATCTCAAACATGAGAAAAAACTGTATGAGAAATATCGTGGAATAATCAAGCTAGAGTTTGTTTGATATCTTTTGTAAAATTCCGCACAATAAGAGCAACTCATACGCTATGATCTAATCTTGATATTACAAGATTATATTGAAATAATTTTGAAAATGGTAATCAACAATATTGAGTTATTCAATGTAATCTTTTTAATTCTGGAGCTTCCAAAAAAGGTTTTAGGAACTCTGGAAAATCTTTTGAATATATATCATGTAAAATTTTTATTCTGGGATTTCTAAATTTTAAATAAGACATCGTCAAAAATTATGAACTAAATTTTTTCAACTCTACTTCAATTCTTGTCATCCACAACTTTCCATCACATTGAAGACAATTTTTCTCTTATTGCATCAGCAAGTTCATAGTTTTTTTCTTGTTTTGCATTTGTTCTTTCTTGAAATAATTTGGAAATTTCAGCTGGAATATTATTTTTCTCTTCTTTTTCAAATATTGAAAAATCAAATAAACTCAAAACCGAGTCAAAGTTTTTTAACATATCAATTATTGCAAGTTTTTCGCTTTTTAAAAGGAAATTTGAGTCAATAGAAGAATTAGTAAATTTGAAAAATTCAAAAACTACAGCTATGGCTTCAACAGTATTAAAATCATCCTCAAGTCATTTAATATAATCTTGTATAAATTGTTGCATCTTTTGACTAAATTCTCTTCTTACAATACCTTCCTTTCAAGAATAATTTGCAAGTCTTTTAAAAGTTTCATCAAAATATTTGATATTAGTGATAGTCTGATCCAGCTTATCAAAAGTAAAATTAAAACTATCTCTATATTTATTTTGAAAAATCATCAATCTAAATCATCTGTATAAGTTTTCTTCGTTTTTTTCTTTTGATTTTTTTATTATATCTTGCAAAGTATAAAAATTTCAAAGACTTTTTGACATCTTTTTTCAATCTATAAGCAAATGTCAATTATGCGCCCAATAATTTGAGAATTTTTTACCTGTAAAAGCTTCTGTTTGAGCAATTTCATTTTGATGATGAGGAAAAATTAGATCAACTCAACCCAAGTGAATATCAATTTGAGGACCAAAAATCTTGTAATTACAAGCACTGCATTCAATGTGCCAACCTGGTCTTCATTTGATTTTTTGCTTTTTATCACCGATTTTAAATTCTACTTCCCAAAAATTTGGTCAATCTTTTGCTTCATCATAAGCTTTCCAAAGCGCAAAATCGGCAACACTTTCTTTTTCATATTCATCATTATTGATTCTCACACTACTTTTTAATCATTTCATATCCAGATTGGCTAGTTCTCAGTATTTTTTGAATTTTTTGATACTATAATAAATACTTCAATCGTCAGCTAAATATGCAAATCATTTATCTAGAAGTTTTTGGATAATAATTGTCATTTCTGGAATAAGTGTTGAAATTGGCACAATATGATTTGCCCTATCTATCTTTAGTTTATCAAGATCTTCAAGAAAAATCCTGGAATATTCTTCTGTAAATTCTTTTAGAGATTTTCAAACTTTCTGACTATCTCTAATAGTTTTGTCATCAATATCTGTAAGATTCATAACATTCTCAACATTGTAACCAAGAAATCTAAGAGTTTTTACAACAATATCATAAACAGAATATGCAAAAAGATTGCCAATGTGAGCATGGTTATAAACAGTTGGACCACAGTGATAAAGTTTTACTTTATCTTGTTTAAGAGGTTTGAATTCTTCTTTTTTTCTTGTAAGAGTATTATAAAATTGAAGCATAATTATGAAATTTTAGGTTAATATTATTGTAGGCAAAACAATCGAAAATGTTTCTATATTTAAATTAGCAAATTATAAACTGTGTTTTTTTATGAAATCATCCAAAGGTATACTATTTTTCAAATCTCAATTTCTAGAATTTTTAATTAATTTCATGGTTTTAGAATCACTAAGTTCCTCTATTTTTTCTAAAAAATTTTCTAAGTCACTTTTTAAATTTCACTCAAAATGATAATTTTCTCAAAATAACATAAAATCAAGTTTGTAGGCATGCAAAAATTGTCTTTCTAAACCCAATTCTCTGGCTTCTTTATTGATTTTTAAATTTCCATAAGTCTCATCTCAAACTATCGGAAAGCCAATACTTGATAAATGAACTCTTATTTGATGTGTTCTTCAAGTCAATAAATCAACTTCAATCAAAGTATATTTATTTTTAAAATATTTCAAAATCTTAAATTGACTCTTTGCAAGTTTTGGGTTTATTGGATCTTTTATTGTCATTTTTTGTCTGTTATTTGGATCTCTTCAAATGTAGGATTCTATATATCAATCTTCCTTTATTATTCAACAGACAAACGCCAAATAAGTTTTTTTAATTTTGCGATTTTCAATAAGTTTTGCCAGAGCTTTCATAGATTTATCATTTTTGGCAATTACAAGAAGTCAACTAGTATTTTTATCAAGTCTATGAACAATTCAGGGTCTATAAACTCAATTAATGGTTCCTAGATTTTTTATGTGATAAAGCAATGCATTCACAAGAGTCCCACTATTTCCTGCTTCTCAAGGAACTGGATGTGTATTTACTCCTGAATCCTTATTAATAACCACAAAATCTTTATTCTCAAAAATAATATCTAAAGGCAAATTTTCTGCTTCGATTTTTGTTTGTTGTTCTTTTAAGATTAAATCAATAATATCTCTATTTTTAACTTTTAAATTTTTATCTATAACTTGTCAATTTACTTTTATAAAGCCTTCATCTACAAGTTTTTGAATATAACTTCTTGACATATCAATGAATAGATTCGCCAAAAAAATATCAATTCTCTGGGAATTGGTTATTGGAAGATAGGTTGAGAAAAAATATTTCATATTTTAGTGATTTAATAACTCAAAAGATTTATTAGAAAGTACTTAAAATAATGAAAAATTCAAGTTTTTTATTTGGATATTTTAATATAAAAATCTTTTCGTTTTTGTGGTAGAATCATTGATTTTACCACATCAAGAAACTATATTATTTCTTGGCTCTCTTACTATAAATACTTTCTCTTGCTTTGTATTCTATAATAATTGGTGTTCACCAAAATCAGAAAAATTCTCTGATTTTATTTTCTAAATATCTTTTGTATGAAAAATGAAAATGTTCGATCCTATTGACACTTAAAAGGAATTTTGGTGGATTAGTATCGACTTGTGATCAGTAGTAAATTTTCGGTTTGTGGGATTTTTTGTTTCAGGTTGGAGCATGTTTGTACATAGCTTGTTGTAAAAAATCATTAAATACTCAAGTTTTAACTCTTTTTTTCCTTTCTTCTTTGATTTTTACAGCAACTTCTAGGATTTCATTTATTCTTTTACCAGAAATTGCAGATGTAAAAATTGGTGTAACATAAGAAAGATAGTCAAATTTTTCTTTCATATAATTGATATATTTGTCCATTATTTTGTCTTTATCAATTCCTGGTTTTTCAAGAACTTTATCCCATTTGTTGACAACTATTACTACTCATTTGTATTCTTCCAAAGCTCTTTGTAAAACATGTTGATCTCCAGATGAAATTCATTCAAATCAATCAATAACAAGTGCTACTACATCAGCTCTAGTAATGGATCTTTCGGATCTAAGTACACTCCATTGTTCTATATTTCAAACTCAGATTTTTCCAGATCTTCTTATTCCAGCTGTATCTATAAGAATAAATTTGTTTCATTCCCGTTCAAACATACTATCAATTGCATCTCTCGTTGTACCTGGAAGGTCTTTTACAATTACTCTATTTTCTCCTGTAATTGCATTTATAATACTAGATTTACCCACGTTTGGTCTTCAGATAACTGCAATTTTTATAAATTCTTCATCGTATTCTTCTTCATTATATGTAAGTCATTTTTCTTTTAAGTATGTTGCAATTTTGGATCTTAGCTCCTCAAATCAGCTAGATTGAGCCGCGCTCAATACAACAAGCTCTTTAAAACCAAGATTAAAAAGTTGCCAAGCTTCATTTTTTTTAGCTTCATTATCAGCTTTATTACCAACAACAAGTATATCTTTTTTGGATTTTCTAAGAATTTTTGCAATTTCTAAATCCAAATCTGTAATTTTATCTCATTCTAAAACAAAAATAACTAAATCAGATTTCGCAATCGCTTCCTCGGCCCTGACTCTCACATCTTTTAAAATTTCGTCATTAGTTCAGGAATTTAATCCTCAAGAATCCGCAATAATATAAGTGGTTTCGTTGGTTTTATCCACAAATTTGAACTCAATAATATCTCTGGTTGTATTCTCAATATCAGAAACTATTGCTATTTTATGTCATGTCAAAGCATTAAAAATACTGGATTTTCATACATTTGGTCTTCAAACTATCGTAATATAGGGAATCATTTTTGGAAAAATTATTTTTTAAGCCAGTGAATTGTATTCAAAAATTGGTTTTTTCAAAATTTTAGTTTATGAATTAACGAATTCTATTTTAGAAAAAAAAGATAAAAAATTAGACATTTATAACTTTTGAATAGAATGTAAAAAATATTGGGTAAGTAGATAGAAATCAAAAAAAGAAATGAAATTATTTTTATAGTTCCAACCAATTAAAATTTATCTTTTTTAATTCACAGATTAGTTATGAACTTGTTTGATATAAATTCTTACAACTTTGAGCTAGAGGAAAGCAAAATCGCACAAATTCCAGCAAATCCAGCACATAATTCAAAAATGCTGGTTTTTGATTTTTGAGATAATTCTATCAATAATATGACTTTCAAAGATTTGCCTGAAATAATCGAAAAAGACAGGATTCTTTTTTTTAATGATAGCAAAGTACTAAAATCTAGGATTAAATTAAAGAATATAAAAACAATCACAAGAGCCTGAAAAGAAAAATTTGTAGATTGAGAGATATTTTTTTTAAAAGAAATAAATTCAGCTACATTTGAAGCTATGGTAAATCCTGGTGAAAAGATGAAACCAAAAACAAAACTCTTAATTTGAAAATTTGAAATCATTGTAAAAGAAATCACTTATAGTTGAAGAATCCTTGAAATCACAAATTGAGATTGGCAAGATTTTTTGAATGAATTCGGACAGATGCCACTTCCTCCATATATTGAATATTCACAAGATAAAGAAAAATACTATCAACCAATTTTTGCAAAAAATAAATGATCTGTAGCTTCCCCAACAGCATCCTTGCATTTTACAAAAGTTATACTTGATAAATTAAAAGCAAAATGAATTGAATCAAGTTTCCTTACACTTCATATTTGACTTGGTACTTTTAAACCAATTTATGTAGATAATATCAAGGAATACGAGATTCATGAAGAAAGAATAATTCTTGATGAAAACATTTTTGAAAAAATTTATGAACTCAAAAAACAAAATAAAAAAATCGTTGCTGTTTGAACTACATCAACAAGAATCCTTGAAAGTTTACCTTATCTTTGGAGAGAGCTAAAGGGGGATTTAGAGCTAATTTGTCCGTCATACTCAACTTGATTGGGGATCCATGAAGCCCATGAGGTTTCTGTTTCTGATTTTTGGAACTCTTTCAAACTTGAAGAAAATAACATAATCCTAAATCTACAAAAAGAAAACTGAAAAATCACTTTCGATACAAAACTTTTTATATTTCCTTGATTCGAATTCAAGATAATTGATGAATTAATCACAAATTTTCACTTGCCAAAAAGTACTCTTCTTGTTTTAGTTTCAACTTTTTTAGGTTATAAAAATACAAAAAAAATCTATAATCATGCGCTAGTAAATAATTACAGATTCTTTAGTTTTGGTGATGTAATTTATTTGAAAAATAAAAAATAAATCCGGAAAATCCGGATTTATTTTTTGCTATTTACTTTTTATTCCATAGACAATACTTGCAATTTCTCATCTTGTAATATTTCTATTTGGATCATCATAGCTATCAATTAATATTCAATTTGATTTTGCATAATCTCTATAGGCATTGTACCAAGGATCTGATACAGCAACATTTATAGAAAAAGTCTTAAATGTAATTTTTAAAGCTTCTGCAACTGTAACATTATTATTTACTCAAAAATTTCAATCATCATATCAAGAAACTATTCCAAGTCTTTTAGCTGTCTCAACATATGGTTCATACCAAGCTCCACTTGGAACATCTTTAAAATAATCTGCTGGATCACTTGTTACATTTGTTCACGCCACACTAAACACAATTTTAAGAAGTTCTACTCTAGTTATATTTGCATCTGGGGCAAAATTACCATTATTTCCTTTAACTATTCAATTTTTTGATAAATAATTGACTGCTGTGGCATATTTATAAGAATTTGGTACATCAAAAAACATCTGCCCATCATCTAGTTTTACTATTTCATCTATGTCATCCATAATATCTTTTTTAGGAGCTGTATTATTTGAACTGCCTATCATCTCATCCAAAGAATCTATATCAACAGCAACTTTGGTCGAACTTATAGATGCTCAAAGACTAGAAATTTTGTCCAAATAAACTAAAGGGTTTATTGTATATTTTTTACCTTTATCAATTCAAACTCAAGCATTTGCAGCCTGCATAAAACCTCAAACAGCATTAGCTTCAGCTGTATTATAAGGCCAAAATGGATGAAAAGGAGCATCTTTTGTGTCTATTTGGAAATGCAAGTGTTCTCAAAAACTATTTCAGGTATTTCAAGTATTTCATATTTGTTGTCACTCTGTAACTCTATCTCACTTTTTTACTACAAACTGTGAAAGATGGAGACAACAACTATAAAGAGTCGTTTTAGATCAATCAAAAGCTGAACTAGGAACATTTTCATGTTTTAAAATAACATAGTTACCATTATATCAGTTAGTAGAAGCAACTTCTACAATTCAATCCATACAAGCAAAAACTGTATCATGAGTTTTTTGCGGAACAATATCGACTCAACAATGGCTTCATACATTTTCCCTTGTATCTCAGGCAATATAATTTCATAGATAAGCTGTTGTGTAAATAGATCCCAATTTTGCCAAATTGTTAGGGTCATATTTTTTGTTAGTTTTTATTGGATACATAAGCTTTATTTTTTAAGATTTAAAAGTTTTAAAGTTTAAATATTTCTAATAGACATTAAACTTTGGACGCTTTCAAAGACTAACACATTTTTTTAAAAAAATAAAGTTTTTTGTTGTTGACCGACTGGATTTTTGCAATTTAGTTAATTTTATGTTAGGATTTAATCAAGTTTAGTATTTAAAAAAATGTATGAGTATAGAACAACAACAAATAGATAAAATTACTTTGGATTGAAAAGTAACAGATAATGAATTAACTTCTTTAAATGAAATATGAATAAATATAAACGATTGACTAACAGAAGAAGAATACAATAAATTGAAAGATATTTTAACTTCTCAATCAAAAGAAAAAAGAGATATCTTGTTGGAATGAATACAAAAAAGTCAAGAAATAAAGGAAGATACAAAAAACAAAATAGACATTCTAAATAGACAAATTCAGTGAGAAACAGCTTTAAATAAATTATATAGTTGAGATTATACAGCCATCAAAACAGAAGAAGGTAGATGAGAATTATTTGATAATTTTGCTAACCTAAAAATGCCAGCTTTTATGAGAAATATGATTCTTAGATTTTTTTCTTTTATGTCAAACTTACCAATTATATGAGATCAACTAGCTCAACAAATGTGATATACAAACTGAAAAGAAATGTATGATTCAGTTTTTATGGAAATTAATTGAAGAGTTTCTATTAATTATTTAAATAATTCTAAAGATTCAATATCTATATTAAAAGATAAAAATCTAGATAATCTGAATTATAAATCACTACTTCCTTTATTTAACACATGTAAACAAAATAATATAAGTTTTTATGAAAAAGATTTTTGGCCAAAATTATTCAAGGGACAAATAAATATTCCAGATGATTATAAAGAGGAAAATGGGAAAAAATATAAAATTACTAAAATTTTTAAAATTGATGAATTAAAGGAAACAGATTTTAATCCAAATAATAAAACTCCAAATGATAGTTTTCTAAGCAAACTAAATAATCCAAAAATAGAAGAAACAAAAACGGAAATTACAGAAGAAGAATGGAATGATTGACAAACAAAATTAAAAACTAAATATAATTCTTCAGAAGTAATTACAGAAAAATCATTGAAAGATATAAAAATACTTAATAGTTATAAATCAGAAATATCTAAAGCTGTAAATACAGCAAAAGCAAATAAACAAAGGTATGAAAAAGTATCTGCTATGACTTGAATTCCGTGGGAATTAATAGCAGCAATTCACTATAGAGAAGCTTCCTTTAATTTTGAATCATACCTACACAATGGAGATCCTTTGTGAAAAACAACAACTCATGTACCTAAATGAAAAAATTTTTCTAATTGGGAAGATGCTGCTGCAGATGCACTATGATCTAAAGAATTAAACTGAAATGATTTCAATAATGTTTTAGATTATGCTGAAAGATATAATTGATTATGATACCGCAATAAATGACTAAACTCACCTTATGTATGGGCATGAACAAATAAGTATGAGAAATGAATGTATATTGCTGATTGACAATTTAGTGCAACCAAAAAAGATCCTAGACCATGAGTTGCAGCAATAATCATGTGATTAAAATGAATAGCTTAAAAAATACTAACTCTTGAAACTTTTATAAAAAATTATCTTAGTTTTAAACCCGAAGTAATTGATAAAAATCCTATTTTGAAAGTTTATTTTGAAAGAACTAATTCTCATGTACCACATCTACATCCTCCAATGCGCCGATTCAACCTTATACACTGGGATCACTGTGGATCTGGAGCGCAGGATAGAAGAACACAATAGTTCAAATCTGGGAGCCAGATATACGAGCATTCGTCGTCCAGTGAAGCTTGTTTATTTTCAAGTTTGTGCGAATAGAAAAGAGGCCTCAAGGGAAGAAATGAGAATAAAGAAATTGTCGAGAAAGGAGAAATTGGAGTTGATAAAAATGCAGAATAATTTATCTTACATTCTCTCATACATAGATTCGTAGAATATCTTTGTTTCAGTCAGTATCAATTCAGAGTATTATATAGTTAGCTTTAGGAAACTGTAAAAAATTTTGTGTAAACACTAAAAGTTAGATAATAAATACATCTAACTTTTTTTAAACTTTTTACAATTAATTAGAGTCTTCCCCAGTTGACTAAAAATATTATTAGTATATTGGCACTATGAAGATAAAAAACAGATACAGAAAATGAGCAAGACTTGATAATTCTAAAACCAAAGAAATTATCAAGTGTTTTACACTTGAT
>JAQUZJ010000046.1 GCA_028691375.1 Candidatus Altimarinota bacterium
AGACAAAATTTCATGGCTCTGGGATTGAATTTAAGGATTTGAAGGAATATTCTTTTGGTGATGAAATAAGGAGTATTGACTGGTTGAGTTCGGCAAAAACTGGGAAAATGCTTACTAAGAAATATGAGGAAGAAAGAGAAATTACAACTATTTTTGCACTTGATATCTGAGAAAATATGCTTTTTGGAATTGATAAACCAAAGATTGATACTCTGCTTGAAACTTTCCTCATCCTTGGCTTTTCTTCGCTAAAAAACAATGATAAAATCTGAGCTTACTTTTTTGGTGATAAAATCAAGAAGTTGATTCCAGCCAAAAAATGACAAGACAATTTATGGCATATAATCGAACAAATCGTAGCCAACAAAGAACTTGTAAAAAATATAAATGGAAATTCAAGTGTAAATGTTTTAATAGAAGAACTTTTTAAAAAAAGAGTTAAAAATAGCTTCATATTCATACTCTCAGATGAATTTGAGAACATAAATGAAAAATACATAAAAATCCTCGCAACCAAAAATAATTTTGTTTACATAAATATTTTTGATGAATTTGAAAACACTCTTTGAAAGAATTGAATATATAATTTCGTATGAAAAAACAATGAAAGCCTAATAAACATTAAAGATTGAAAAAAGAAAAATGACTACATAAATCAAAGAAAAGAGGCTCTAGAAAAATTCAAAAAAATGATTTTGAACTGTTCCTGAAAGTACCTAGAACTTACCGACAAAAAAAGTATTTACAAGGAATTGTTCATGCTTTTTAAGAAGGGGTAGATTGTATGCTTCCTCCCCGTACTTTTGTAACCAAAAGTACCAAAAGTTTTGGGGGTTCACAAAACTCATTAATTGCACAAATTAAGTTTTATTTGCTTCGGAATTTCATTCAAACAATTGTTCACCCCCCAAACCCCCATTATTGTTTTCTTTTAACTTTCTACTTTATACTTTCTACTTTTAACTTTAAACTGACCTATGCTTGCTGATATATTTGACATAAAAAAAGTGCTGTACATATTCCCTATTGTCTCGTCTTGACAAGATGTGGTGATTTGTTTGTTGTTTGCTTTGGCGATAACAAACTTATTTGTGGCAAGTAGGATTTATCTGAGAATCAAAAAAGAAAAACAAGAAAGGTTGAAACAAAAAGAAGATCTAATAGCCGTGATAAAAACTATGACAATCGAGGATCCAGATTTTTATAAAAAACTAAACTGAGAAATCAAAAAATTCCTAGAAAAAAGGCATGTTGTCGAAAAATCAACTTCAAGAACTTTTACAGAAATTATAGAAAAAGTATCAGAAGATAAAGAAATGATCGAACTTTTCACAAAAATAAACAAAACCGCATTTTACCCAAAAAATGATTCAAATGAGATGAGAACTAAGATAAAAATTTGAAGTATTGAAGTGTTGGAGAGAATTAATTAGATGAATGCTTGTCATTCCGACCGTAGTGGAGGAATCTCTTGTGTTTGTCATCCCGACCGTAGTGGAGGAATCTCTGAGACTCAAAATTATTTAAAATCCAAAAATGAAAAATTATAATTATTATGTTTACATTGTTGCAAGTAAAAGTAAAATAATATACATATGAATGACAGGTATTTTAGAAAAAAGAATATGTGAGCATAAAAGTTTGACTATAGAATGATTTACTAAAAAATATAAGTGTACAAACTTAATATACTATGAACATTGTTTTTCTGTAGAAGATGCTATAAGAAGAGAAAAACAAATTAAGAATTGGAACAGGAACAAAAAAGAACTCATTATTAACCAGTTTAATCCCGAATAAAAAGACATGAGCGAAAATTGGAGCGCGTAGAGATCGCTCCACTACGGTCGGGATGACAAGGGGAATAGATAGAATTATAAATAAATGAATAATATTAAAATTGCAACTTGTAACTCTGTAATCATTAACTTAAACTATGTTAGATTTTCTAAATTCTGCATTCGCCTGAATAATATTTCTAAATAAAGGATTTTTTGTTCTGTTTTTACTTGTACCTTTTTATGTTGGATTTAGGCTGAGGGATCAAAAAAAATGAGTTAAATTCAAATTCTTAAAAAATGTGAGGAAATTTTTTCCAAATTCATCTTTTCGTTTTTATTTTAGCTTAGGAATTGAAATTCTTATGCTTATAAGTTTTATACTTATACTTGCAAATCCTGCAAAAACTAGAACAGAAACTGAAGAAACCAAAAATTGAATTGATATTGAAATTGCTTTGGATATTTCGAAATCTATGCTGGCTGAAGATATTTCACCAAATCGTATTGAATGAGCAAAAGATGTAATCAAAGAGTTTATAAATGCCCAAACTCAAAATTGAAACAGAATTTGATTTGTGATTTTTGCTTGAAAACCTTTTACTTTTACCCCTTTAACATTTGACAAAGAAGCTATTAATCAGGGTGTTGGAATTATTTCAACTGATAGTATAAATCAAGAAATTCCTGGACTTAGTGGAACCGCTATGTGAGATGCTATTCTACTTGCCATTGATAATTTTAAAAAGTGAGAAACAAATGAAAAAGATATAAAAAGAGACAAAGTAATAATACTTGTGACTGATTGAGATGCCAATATGTGAACAAATCCAAAAACAGCAATCAAGCTTGCTACAAATGAAAATATAAAAATTTACACTGTATGAATCTGAAGTAAAGAATGAATAGAACTTTTTATTACGGATGCAAATTGAAATAGAACTTTTTTTCCTGATCCAAATGGTAATCCTCTGGTTGTAAAACTAAACGAAGATTTGCTCAAACAAATTGCAAAAGAAACTAATTGAGCTTTTTATAACGCAAAAGATAAGAACACTTTGAAAGAGATTTTTAAAAAACTTGAGGAACTAAACAAAACAGAAATAAAAGTAAAAGATGTGAGTTATAATATTCCGACTTATTGACCGTTTATTTTGATTTTACTACTTTTATTTTTGGCTTATATTACTTTTAATTTGCCACAAAAAATTATAGATTAATATTACTAAATATGGTGTTTCTTAGGACAGAATTCTTGAATATCTTGCTTTCACTAGCACTTATTTTTTGAGGATGATTTTTGATATTTTTTAAGAAAAATCCAAAGATAAACGATTTATCAAAAAATTATATAGAAATAAAAAGTGTAAATTGGTTTAAAAAAATAACATTATTTGTGACAATTTTACTTGTTTCTCTAGCTAATCTTGGACCAGTACTTTGAAACCTATCAATCAAGCAAAGTTGAATAAATATAGTTTTTGTAGTGGATACTTCAAAAAGTATGTGAGTAAATGATATAGAAGCCACAAATGTAAAAATTTCAAGACTTACTTTTGCTCGTGAAATTATGAAAGATTTTGTATTAAAAAATCCACAAAACAATTATTCACTTATAAGTTTTACAAAAAATGCCACAATTCTCTCGCCACTTACTGACAATCAAGAAATCACAATGAACCTGCTTGATTCTCTGGAGGTTTCAAATAAAAATCCTGGGACAAATCTTGAGGAAGCTGTTTTATCAAGTACTAAAAGATTTGATAATAGAGAGGAAAAAGCTATTATCCTGCTTAGTGATTGATGAGACAAAGAAGACATGATAGATTTTGAAAAAATTAAAAGCAATCTTGAAAATAAAAATGTCGTGCTTTTTACAGTATGAATAGGAACAAAAGAATGATGAAAAATCCCAGAATGAACCTGACTTTTTGGTGAAATTAATTACAAAAAATACGATTGAGAAGACGTTATTTCAAATTTAAATTCTGATAATTTGAAAAAACTAGCTTCAATCTGAAACTGAAAATACATTGAAGCAACAAACTTGGAATCATTAAATAAACTTAGATGAAACCTAGAAAGTATCTGAAAATATGCACTAAAAATTCTAGTTTATAAAGAAAACAACGATTGGTGAAGATATTTTATAGTTATGGCTTTTATTCTATTTTTAACTTGAATTTTAGCTAATGACAAAATTATTCTTAAAAAGAAATATGTACAATAAAATCACAAAAAAAGACATAAAACTTTTTATTACAATATTTGCTTGTATATTTATACTGTTTATTGTAATACTGAATTTTTTTAATATAAAAACATCTTTTTATAATGCTCTTTGAAATTATTATTTTGAGAAAAATAATATTGAAACTTTAAAAAATTATCAAAAAGCATTAAATAGTACCGGTAATGAAAATCTCAAAAATACAGTAAAATACAACATTGGAAATACTTTTTATAAAAATAATGATTTTAGCTGAGCTATAAAAACCTATGAAGATATAAAAACTGATGATAAAGAATTGAATTTTAGAATTAATCACAATCTCGGAAATGCTTATTATAGAGCAGGAGAAAAAATTGAATCAGATAAAAATAGATTTACAATTTGGAACCAAAGTCTCAAAAAATATGAAAAAGCACTAGAAATTAAAAAAGATGAAGAAACTCAAAAAAACTATGATTTTGTAAAAGATAAACTAAAAAAACTTCAAGAACAAATTGCTAAAAATAGCCAAAAAAATCCTCAAACTAAACCAATGCCTTGAGGTAAAAATTGAGACAACAATCAAAATAAAAGTGATGAGGAATTGAAAAATCAAGAAAATTCAAATACTTGAAGCTGAAAATCTGAAGAATGAGACAAAAGCAAAGATAACAAAAATTTCTGAAAAACTATGACAAATAGTGGAAGTTTTAATAATATTTGAAAAAATACTTGAAGCTGAAAATTGTCCGAAGAAGACAAAAAAATGCTCGAACAGTATACAAAGGAGCTGAATGATTTACAAAAAGAATATCAAAAATATTTAAACAGAAACTGAGAAAATGCCCCGTGAGTCTCTGAAAGTTGAAGCATTAATGATTTTTCTGGTAATTGAGATGAAAATTGAGGAAAGGATTGGTAATTTGATCGTATTTAATTTGAATTTAATTCAAAAATATTTTGAATTTTTGTATGAAATTATTACAATTATTCCGCACAACAAACGAAAAAAAGAATGGTTCAAGAGTCTATCCCAAAAGTGTCATTCCGATCCCGTTAAGCGGGAAGGAATCTATTATAGCTTCAAATTGAGATCGCTCGGGATGACAAAAGGCTTTTCTATACTTTTTGGGGACACCCTTTCAAAAAACCATTCTTTTAAAGCCTATTTATTCACTATTTCTTAAATATATTCATTATACTTGCGGTCATTTCACTTAGATCAGCTTCTTGTACTTTTTTGGCTATATATTCAATACCTTTGTCTGTTTTATACACTCAAATTTTTTCAACATGTTTTGTTACGGTGGCAATATCTTGTCTGGTTTGATCTAGATTAATAAGCCAAAAAAATGAAGAAAATATAAGTAAAACTGTTGCGAAAGTTTTAACTCAAAAATTCCATTGCAAAGAATATCTAAAAGGAAAAAATACTTTATAAAAAAATAAAAGCACAAGAATTGTATATCCAGTAAAAACTCAGATTGGTGAATAAAAATAAAGCAAAAATCAAAATGCTACTACAATATTAATATCAGCTGCAAAAATTTTTACCTTATCAAAATTAAATTTTTCATCATCAAAACTCAAAAATATTTCAAGTTCTTTGAAAAATTTGTAAATAATCTTGTATTCTTCATAATTATCAGAAAGTACTAGTGTTATAAGATAGCGTCATTTTCAAAGATCTTTTTCAGAAATTTTGATTTGATCGGCAACAGCACTATAAATTACTGGCTTAAGAAAAGGTCAAACAATATTAGAATTAAGCTCTAAAATAAGTTTTTTAAATTCAAGAATTTCAGATATATCTTTTTTAAAAGGATTTTTGTCATTTAAAATTAAATCTCATTTGAGCATCATCCATTCCCTTCTATTTTTACAAGCCTCTTTGTTCCAATAAAATAATTTATAGACACTTTGATAATAATTATTAATAATTTGTGTTTTTATATAACTCCAAAAAAATCTTTCATCACTGTGTGCAATAGGAATTATTAACTCTTTCATATCATCATAAAAATTTGCTCTATTTAGAGAAAGATTTTTTATGGCAATATCAATTTGATTTTTTGTTTTGAGATTCAAATCATTGTACATATATTTTTCAACTATTGTAAAGTCTCTTAAATAACTTCTTGCAACATCTTTAAACATATCATAAACCTCACTAAAAAATTTCTTTGAAGATTCATCAGTAGGAAGTTCAAAAGAAAAAACTTCAAACATAAAATCTCTTTTTTCTCTGTTTTTATAAGCAACTTGTTCAAGAAATAACCAAACTTCATTTTCATCAATATATTTATCTTCAATTTGTCATTGCATACTATTTATTTGCAATGTATTATAAATTTTAAAAATCTTTTCATAACTAATTCCAGCAGAATATTTCTTTAAAAAATTAGTAATATCAACTTGAGGATATTTTCTATAAATTTTTAAAAGAGTCTTTGCAATAATTTGATTTTTTTTATTCACAAGAATACTAGTCTTAAAAAACAATCTAAAATCAAAATACCTTGAGTCAAGTAAAAATTCTTTCAAATTAGATATCCAAGATTTTTGATAGTTTGAATCATAATAAATTGATAGAATCATATCTTGACTATCTCTAGGTGATCAAAATGCAGAAACTATCTTCTTTGTAATAGAATTAATAAAGGTTGAAAGTTTTTGGTTGATTTCTTCGGATTTAAAATAAAGAACAATTGGATTTGGATTTTTAACAAGCTCTATAATCTCATCTTTTAATTTATTAAAATCAGAAATCTGAGGTTCAGGAATAACAGAATCTGTTTTTGTTTCAAATGTTTCAGATAATATTGCCTCACTAGTAGGCATTGGAGCTCAAACATTATCTTTTATGGCCACAGGAACATCTTGAATATTTTTTTTAACATCTGCAATTATATTTTTTTCCTCATTCTTTTGACTCGTAGACTCTTGACTTAAGGAATTTGTAGCAGTATTAATGTTATCAGTATTAAGATTTTGATCTAATTTTACCCCTTCATCTACTACAACTTCTTGATTTGAAGAATCTGCAGTACTAGTATAATCAGCAGTGGGTACCTCTGGAGAGATATTTGGATCCAACTTTACTTTTGTAAATGACATAATTTTATTTTTATTTTTAATTTTGCATTAGCATATTACCATATTTTTGTATGTTTTGTAAAATTTTAAAGTTTTTTTATTTTAATAAAGTTTCATCAACATTTTTCTTTCTTTTGTCAACAGTTTTTTGTGTTGGATTATTATCAAAATTAATTTTTGATTTTAATAATTTTAATAATTTTTCTAAACTTTCTATTTGAGTTTTTGCCCTTCCGTCATCTTTGAGTTTATAAAAACGTCCAAAATTCATAAGTCTATAATTTTCTTGATTTACATCGATTTTTCATTTACTGTAATCCGAAAACTTTTCTTCTCAGAAATAAAATAAAAACTTCATTATGACCTTGTCAGCATCTCTAAAAGTTAAAAAATCCAAACCTGTAACATAATCTAATTCACGATTTATATTTTTTAAATTTTCCAAGTTTTCTAAATCTAAATTTTTGTAATCCTCTTCTTTAATTCCCAAAAAACCAGTCAAATTCACATAAATTCATTTGTGTTTCATATCAAAAATAACTAAGGCTATAGCTCTAAATAATCTATAAAGATAAAAAATTTCATCTTTTTCTTTTTCTCATTTCATTTTTAATGTAATATCCTGAAAAAAATCTTCTACTTCTTTTTCTCTTAAATAAATATTAGTATTTGTTACTTCATTTTTCATATATTTTTAGATTAAAAATTAAATTGCTAAAATATTATCAAGTTCTTCGGATTTGTATATTCCAATATTTTCTTTTAAATACGTTATCAATGGACTATTATTTTGTAGTATTGTATTATTAGAATTACTTCTATCAACTATTTCATCTAATTTAAAAGTATTATCTTTTAGATTTGTTCAAAAAGGATTATTTAAAAATATTATGTTATATATTCAATTATCATCCACAAATAGGACAAAATCCTTTAAATCATTATAAAGCTTATAATCAATGTTAGATTGTCACAATTTTACTCATCTTAACCTTAGAGTTTCTTTTAATTCAGAAATTCTTTTTTCTATTGCTTTTGAATATTCTGTTATTTTATCAAGACTTTCTACAAGAGAAGATCAATCGGTCGAATTTCAGTTTTTATCTTTATTTGATACATTCCTTTGAGTGATACGACCTTCTAAGTTAAGTTTTGATTCATGCAATAAATTAAAAATTTCTGCATTTAATGAATCAATCTTTGTTCATAATTTTTCACCTTTAACAAAAATTCAAATTTCATCTCCTCAAATATAAATACTTATTTCTTTTCAAGGAAATTTTATTTCTAATGATTTTCTTATGTTTTCATTTAATTCCTTGAAAACCTGTGTAACTTCTTCTCCTGAATTATTTAGTGCAAATAATCTTCTTTCTTCCTCTGTTTTAAGAAGAATATTTTGATTTGCCTTTTTTATATTTTTATAAAAATCTAGCAAATTATAACTTCACATATCCTTAACATCAACATATATAAGAAATCCTTCTCCGGCAGATATTATCTCATAAAATTTATCTTTACTTAAAGCATTTTTATAATTTTTATTTTGAAATTTGGCAATTTCTTCGGTGTTAGCTTCTCATTTTAATATTCTATCATAAATTAATAAATCTTCTTTGCTTATATAAGTTCAATCAAAACCTTCTTGTTTATAATAAGGAGCTATAAACTCACCATTTGCTACACAAGAATTTTGCCATTTTTTTATTTCTTTAGTTAAAGGTAATCATTCTGGTAATTCTCCTTTTCTTGCCATAGAAATAATTCTAATATTTAATCATCAATATTCATCAACTATTTTTATTTTCTCGGTTTTTGTTTCTCAATTAATTTTAAATTCCTTTGTGATAACTCAATCTTTCACTTTATAAATAATTTCTTTCCCTTTATCTATGTATGCTTCCTGTTTTTTTGATCATGTATTATAATCATTTAAAATATTTTCATAACAACTTTGTGTACCATCAAAATCAAAATATTCTCCTATCATTCATCTTTCTAAATC
>JAQUZJ010000047.1 GCA_028691375.1 Candidatus Altimarinota bacterium
GATTCGATTACTTCGACAATAAATGATGTTTTACCTAAATGTGCAATGATGAAAGAATTACCAAATCTTGTTGAAAGAGCAGAAAATGAATACAAGAAATTAGAAAAATGATTGGCAGAAGTAAAATCAAAACCAAAATCTGGAGATCTTGATGTGACAGAAGCGATAAAAGATTTTGAAACAAAAGTTACTGATCTTTGAAATATTCTGGCCGATATAAAAGCAAATATGAATAAAGATCCAGAACAAACAATAGAAAATATTCAAGTGAAATTTTTTGATCAACTTGAACAAACTTGGCAGATGTATTGAGCTTTACAAGCATTATATAATCTTCAAAAAGCTTCTGTAATGATTGTAAAAGCCGTTAAAACAAATGACAATATAATTGAGCAATTGAAAAACAAAAAAATTGATACAAAAGAACTTGAGGTAATTAATGAAAAAATAAAAGCAAGAGTTGAAGAATTTATTGCAAAAATAAGAGTTAAAATTACACAAGATCAAACTGATAATTTGATGGAAATGATTGCCAACATTATGATAATGAAAGAAGAATTTGATAAACTAGCTGCTTGAGTTTCTGGTGATACAAGTATAGATATGAGTAATGCAAATCCTATGGATTCTTATACTCCTGATTTTTGAAATTTTGAAGATATAAAAAATAATGTTTTGGAATGATGAATAGATACAAAATCATCTCCAGATGAGTATTCTAGTGATTCAGACAAGGCAATGGCTGAAAAATTGAGAACGCAATTAGAAAAAGTTATTACAGTTTTTGCAACCAAACTTGATAATAAATTTTGAACAAACAAAGATTCTAAGGTTAAATTTCTTGATGAAATTATAAACAAAGCCTGAAAATTATTGGATAAATATAAAAGTGGAAAGAGTTTTGTTACAATGAAAGAACTGATTGCAAAACTTAAAGAATTAAAATCAAGTTATGAAATTTGATTTAATGTTGATTATAATGATTTACTTGAATGAGACATCAAAGATTTACTTGATGTAAAATAGTTTTACAAATAAAAAAAACCTGAACTAAAAATTTTTAGTTCAGGTTTTTTTGTTTCTTTTAAAATTCAAGTTTTTGTTCTTGATTATCAGCAAAAGGATCAGAATAATTTTTATTATTTTCAGAAAAAATCTCATGTTTTTTGCCATCAATTATTATAAACATTTTTGGTTCTATTTTTTTGGACGTGAAATTATTGTATTCAGACAAATTTACTTTTAAAAAGGAATTATTATCACTATATACAGTTTCACTACCAAAATAAGAAGCGCTTATTATCATAAACGCTATTATTCATACTATATTTGTTGAACTTTCAAAGATTTTCTCTATCATTTTTGTATTTGTTTTTTTAGAGTGTAAGTTTTGTATTATTATAGATTAGTGAGTTTGAGATTTATTTTTTTGTTCTGGTGAAATTTTAAGCAGTTCAAGATTCCTTTAAATAGTCACTTTCTGGATATCATACGCCCTCCACCATATTTTTAGTGGCTTGTTCACTTTCTATATTTGCTTTTTCCCTTGCTGTATTAGCTATGGTTTTGGCTTTTTGTTGATTTTCTTGTGCCTGTTTTCTCATATCATTTATTTTACTAGAAAATTCATCCAGAGCTTTTTGATATTGTGTTTTTTGAGTATTCATTTGATTATTAAAATCTTTATCTTGTTTGGTCTGTTCTGCTGTTTGTGTTCAAACTGCTCATTTCACTGAATCTATAAATTCGGAATATTTTTTCAATTTTTGTGCTGGATCTTTTTCATTGTTTAATTCTGCAAGTAAATTTTTATATTGTGCAGAGTCTTTTATTTCATTCAAATTTACTCAGACTCAAATTTTCTGAATTTCTTGGTCAAACCTTGATAATACAGCTCAATTTATTTCTGCTTCTGTATATTTATCATCAGGATTTTTGTTGTCCAATTTTCTCAATTGTAAATCTCAAATATTTTCTTTTTCATGAACAGTAAGTGTCACATTTTTATCAGCAAAATTCTTTTCTAAGTTGTCCAATTTTTTTTGGTTGTCAATTTCAATATTTTCTAGTACTTGTGTTTTTTCAATTGATTGCATAATACATTGTATTTAAAAATAAATTAACGTTGCAATTCTAACCTATATTTTTTTATAAGTCAAAAAATCCAGTGATTTTTCACTGGATAGATAATTTTCTACTCAAAATTGTTAGGAAAAGAAGAATCATTTCAGCTTCATCATTTTTGAGCCGCTTTTTCTTTGATATATTTTATTAGTCAAGCGAGCATAGAATTTACCATTTCGCTAAAAAGAAGTTTGTAAAAAGTATAAAAAACTCAAAGTACAGTTATAAGCTGAATGTTTCTGAGAAGAAATCCATATATTTTTGATGAAGCCTTCATAGCCTTAAAACTTTCTATATTATTAAAGAACATAAAAAAGTTGTTAATTTTGAAAATATAGGTTTTTTCTATAAATCAGATTACTATTGTCATATAAAAAAGTACAAATAATACTGATCAAATGATCAAAGCCATATATTTTATATAAGGATTTTGAGATTCTTTGAAACCTAGTAGACCGTATACTGGTGCTATTATTGAAAGTATAAATATGAGGTATGAAGAAGACCAGACAATGAAATTAATCAATTTTATATCTATATATTGTGTTATACATCAGTTTGTACATTGATTATTGAGGAGCAAAAAATGTAAAACTATAAATATTGATAATCCAACTATCATTCCAAAAAGAGATTCAAAAATAACCTTTGATCACAAAATCATCAGAATTATAGAAATAACCAAAATAAAAAACATCAGATAAACATCAAAAGTCGAAACTTTTAATGTCATTGAGATATAGGTTATAATATTGTTTAATTGGTATGTGAATTGTTGCATTATTTTAATTTAAACAACTATATATTGATTGGCGAAAGTGATTGAAGGAGTTCTCACATTTGAATTTATATAAATATCATCACCAAGACATTCTATATTTTGAAATAAATCCAAAACATTTCATGATATACTTACATTTTTAACAAATTTGTCTATTTTTCAACTTTTTATTTCAAATCATTCCCCTTCTAGAGCAAATTTTCCAGTCGTAGAGTCAATATTATGAAAAGCCATAAGGTTTGTAAAAAGAAAACTGGATTTTTTCAGATAATTTTTATCAAATTCTCAAACAACTTCTAGGTTTGAAAAAGTCGGGTTTCAAGTTGGTCTTAGGTTGAATTTTAAAGAATTTTTGTAATCAAGAAAAATATTTTTTAACACTCAATTATTGATGATATCTAATTTTTCTGTTGAAAATCATTCTCAATCAAACCTTTTGTTATAGCAAGAATTTGGTATTTGTGGATTTGAAACAAGACTCAGTTTATCGGATATTATTTTTTGTCAGATTTGATCTTTTTTGATAAAAGACATTTTTTGTCTGATGTTTTCTCCAAAAAGACTTCACATTAGTTCTTCCAAGAAAGAAACCACGACCTTGTTTTTTAAAGTAATTGTATGTTTTTGTGATTCTATTTCTGCCTTTTGAGGATTTGTTTTATCTAGAAGTTTTTTTTCTATATTTTTTACAAAATCAACGCTTATTTCTGCAAGATTTGCACAAGATTTCATTTCATAATCTGTGTCAGAAGTTTGAGGAGAATTATAAAAAAGTTCAAGATAATAAAAACAGGAAGTTTTTGAATATTTTTTTATACTTCAGAAAGAATTTATAAAAACTCTTTCCTCATCTTCTACAGAATAAGACATACTTTCCATATTTACATTTTTAGCATAA
Source organism: Candidatus Altimarinota bacterium (assembly GCA_028691375.1). Taxonomy (GTDB): domain Bacteria; phylum Patescibacteriota; class Gracilibacteria; order BD1-5; family UBA2023; genus STD2-258. The sequence goes on from JAQUZJ010000047.1 coordinate 3,804, forward strand.
GAATAACTTTTTATTGTATTCAACTGTTTTTGTAAAAATTCCGCATTTATTGCATTTATATCAAATTTTTTTTCATCAAATTCTTCATTTTCTTTTATTTCTGGAACCAGATTTTCTTCATCAACATTTGTAAGATTTATAAAATCAATATTGGCTTCTATAAGTTTTTCCAGATTGTCATAGTTTGAATCTTTGGTTTTCAGACAAAGTTTTTTTCAATCTTTTATGAGGATGATTTTTGTCTCTTTTTCTATATTATTTTGAAAACTTGTTTCATCTCAAAGTGCTGTATAGGAAATAGTTTTTGAAGAATTATTGAAAATATTTATGTATCAGTTTATGTTGAATTTTAGGAAAAGATTTTTCAAGTTTTGTTCTTCCATTTTTATTTGGTTATTATTATTGAGTCTACATTTTAAGTTTTTATTTGAAAAATCAAAATAATTTGTTTTTTAGATTTTTGTCTTTCTTTTGACTTTTTTTTAAAAAAAAGTACTATTTTGCAAGTCGTAACAAGTTACAAGACACGTTTTAGTGTCTTTCCGTATAATATTTTATAAAAAAAATTAATGGTTGAAACAAAAAAGAATACGAATTTTGATGATTATTATTCAAATATTACTTGAAACACTTGAATTTCTGAGAATGAACAGAAAGGAATTTCAAAATTAAAAATTAAAATAAAAAAACCTGTAAAAGAAGAAATAAAAGAGGATTTTTTAATTATTCCTATGGAAGAAGAAAATATAAAAGTTGTAGAAAATGAGGAAAAATTCGAATCAAAGCCAAAAAACAAAAAGAAATCAATCTATTTTGAAGATGCTGTTAGTTCCAAAAAAGAGAAAGTTTCAGTCAAATCAAAACTTGAAGAAAAGGCAAAGGTAACTAAAAAACCCGAGTTAAGAATGCCAAAATTAGAAGAAAAATCTATCGAACAAAGAAAACCAGAAAGAAAAGAATTTATGCCTAAAAAATTTGAAAAACCAATAGATGAAAATGCACTGGTTTCAGAAATTACAGAAGATTGAGCGATTGTTGCTCCTAAAGAATTACATATAAAAATAAGAGAAAATTTTGTTGTAGCGGGCGTGAACAAATGATTTAAAAAAGATTTTTCCAAGAAAGGGGACATAACTTCTGGAGATGATAGATTTTCTAGAAAGTTAAAATCCAAAAAATCTTTTGATGAGTGAGGTAGTAACGAGGATTTTATAAGAAATAAATGAAAAAATCTAAGAGAATTATTCACTTCCAAATGACAAGATTCTGGAGGTAGGGATTTTAAATTCAAAAAATCAAAAAATGTTTCTTGATCAAAAAAAGAAAAAAAAGCTGAAGATATTCATCAGATTTTGGCTGAAAAGACCTGACAAGAAGTACATATCCCAACTATAATTACGCTAAAAGAATTTTCTGAAAAAATATGAATTTCAATTCCAAGAATCATGGCAGAGTGTATGAAAAACTGAATGCTTGTGAACCTAAATACAAAAATTGATTTTGAAACATGTTTTATTCTCGGAGAATTTTTTAATATAAAAATTATAAAAGAAGAAAATAAAGATGTATTTAGTGTATCTGATGCAAAAATGAGTCTTGTTGATATTATGAAAAATGAAGATCCAGAACATTTGTGAGAAAGGGCTGCGATAGTAAGCATAATGTGACATGTAGACCATGGTAAAACCTCAATTCTTGATTATATTAGAAAGACTAAAATAGCATCTAGAGAAGCTGGTTGAATTACACAAAAAATTTGAGCTTACCAAGTTGAAAATAATGGTAAAAAAATAACATTTCTTGATACTCCATGACATGAGGCTTTTTCTATAATGAGAGCTAGATGAGCAAGACTTACGGATATTGCAATTATTGTAGTTGCTGCTGATGAGTGAATAATGCCACAAACCATAGAAAGTATCAACCATGCCCGTGAAGCTTGAGTTCCAATGATTGTTGCTGTAAATAAAATGGACAAACCAGAAGCAAATCTAGAAAAAGTAAAAGCTCAATTAGCAGAAAACTGACTACAACCAGAAGATTGGTGATGAGATGTTGTTGTTGTTCCAGTTTCAGCACATACTTGAATGTGAATTGATACTTTACTTGATATGATTTTACTTATTGCTGAAATGCTTGAACTAAAAGCAAATCCAGCAAGACACTGAGTTGCAACTATTGTAGAATCTCATCTTGATTCTAGTTTGTGACCAGTTGCCACAATGCTTGTAAATACATGAACAGTGAGAAAATGAGATATAGTTTTTTGTTCCTGAGCTTATTGAAGAATAAAAACTCTTAAAGATTATAGATGAAAAAATATTAATGAAGTAAAACCATCAGAACCAGCATTTATTTCTTGATTAAGCACTGTAGTCGAATGATGAGACATAATGTTTGTCACAAATGACATAGAATTAGCAAAAAACAAAGCCCGTGAATATGAGCTTATGATTTGAGCTAAAAATATCCATTCTTTTGAAAGTGCATCGCTTGCAAATTTGCTTTGAAGAATTAAATCAGGTAGTCTTAAACATCTGAAACTTATCGTAAAAGCTGATTCCAATTGAAGCCTTGAAGCCTTGAAGGCCTCACTAATAAAATTATCCACAAATGAAACAAAAGTAAATATAATCCATGCTGGAGTTTGAGAAATTAATGACTCTGATGTGCTTATGGCTTGAACAAGCCAAGCAATTCTTGTTGGTTACAATGTTTGAATTTTACCACAAGCCAAACAAACTCTATCAAATTCAAAAATTGAGTTTATAGATAAAAAAGTAATTTATCATATTCTTGAAAAAATAGAATCTATCATAACTTGAATGATAGACATAAGATATACAGATGAAGATTTATGAGAAGCAAAAGTTTTAAAGATTTTTTATTCTTGAAAAGATCAATTGATTATATGACTTTCAATAAAGAGTTGAGTTATTCAAAATAAAGCTAAAATTAGAATTATAAGAGACGGTAAAAAAGTTTGAAACTGAGAAATAATTAACTTAAAATCTTGAGCAATCGATGTAAATGAAATAGAAGCCTGAGAAGAATGCTGAATCAATTATAAATGAGACTTAATGAAAATTGAAGAATGAGATATATTTGAAGCGTATAAGGTTGTACAGAGAAAATAAAAAAATATAAATCCATATTGCAAGATTTTTTGAAAAAAATCGAGGCAATCTTAATTTTACTTTTGTAGTTTTAGCAGATTATTATGTTGTTCCTCCTTATAATAACAAACAGACCTTACTTTCTAACTTAATCATTATGTTTGAATGAATTTCTTTGTTTGATTCTCTTACGGAAAAAGAGAAAAAAAATCTAGCACTTTTTTGTCAAGAAAGAGTTTTAGAAGATTGAGAGATTTTATTTCAAGAAGATAATGAAGCAGTTGCAATGTATTTTTTGAAAAATTGATTACTAAAAGTGTACAAGACAAATTTAGACTGAGAAACAGTTCTTTGATATATCAAGCCTGGAGATGTAGTTTGAGAAATGCCATTTTTTGAATCAGATGATTTTCATAAATTAAGAAGCGCAAGTGTAAAGGCGCTAGAGAAAAGCGTTGTAGTTGTTATATTGTTTGTATCAGTAAAAGAGTTGGGCGATATTCATCCCGATGTCTATACCAAGATTATAGCTATAATAAAGGAAAGAAGGGAGCAAAACCTAAAAAATCAAAAATAAATTTGCATAATTGAATTTTTTTCATAAAATGTGTGAGCCGTTATTTCGGTAGGCTCTTTGATTAGTTTTTAAAAGACCCTAACAAAAAATGTCGAAAGAAGATAAAATAGAAGCAGAAGGAGTTGTAATAAAAACCCTTACGGGTGGTTTTTTTGAAGTTAAACTAGGAGAAGAATTTGGTTGAATAGTAATAAGAGCTTACATTTCAGGTAAAATGAGAAAAAATTTCATAAATTTAATAGAATGAGATTCTGTTATGGTAGAATTGACTCCGTACGACCTCACTATATGAAGAATAACTTTTAGAAAAAAATAATTTACAAATTAATAATAAGAACAATGAAAGTAAGACCTTCTGTAAAAAAAATTTGTGCCGACTGTAAAGTAATAAAAAGAGAATGAATAGTTCGTGTTATTTGCAAAAATCCTAAACACAAACAAAGACAGGGATAATTTAATTATATAATTAATTTTATATTCAATATATGGCTAAAATCGCTTGAGTTAATCTTCCTAATGGAAAACATGTTGAAATAGCTCTTACTTACATTTATTGAGTAGGTAGACCTTTATCTGTTACTGTTTTGGAAACTGTTGGAATAGAAAAAACAAGAAAAATTGAAACTCTTTCAGAAGAAGAGCTTGATTTAATAAGAACAGAATTAAAAAATCATAGAATTGAATGAGATTTGAGAAGAGAAATTTCTCAAAATATTAAGAGATTAGAGGAAATCAATTGTTATAGAGGACAAAGGCATAAAAAAAGACTTCCTGTTAGATGACAAAGAACCAAAACAAATTCAAGAACAAGAAAAGGTAAAGCAGTTGCTATTGCAAATAAGAAGAAATAATTTTAAAAGGTTTTTTTAAATAAAAGTCTTTTCCTATCTTAATTTATTTTTTATAAGAATTATTTATTTATGGCTAAGGTTTTAAAAAGAGCTAAAAAGACCAGAAGAAATGTACAGGAGTGAGTAGTTTCTGTTTTTGCTCATTTCAACAATACACATATTGTTGTATCTGATAAAGAATGAAAAGTACTTACTTGGGCTACTTGAGGTAGTTCTGGGTTTAGGTGAGCCAGAGAAGCAACTCCCTATGCTGCTCAAATTACATCTGAAAATGCTTTAAATAAGGCAGTTACGTTACATGGACTTGAAAAGGTTACTGTATATGTAAAAGGTATAGGAGCGTGAAGAGAACAGGCTCTCAGATGAATTGCAAACACATGAGTAAATATGATTGCCATTTTTGATGAGACTCCAGTTCCACATAATGGTTGTAGAAAGAAAAAAATAAGAAAGTTATAGTTTATATTAATTATTAGAATTTTTAATTATGAGATACACTTGACCTAAATTAAAACTTTGTAGAAGAGAATGAATAAATCTTTTTTGAACAGAAAAATATGA
>JAQUZJ010000001.1 GCA_028691375.1 Candidatus Altimarinota bacterium
ATTATATAATAAACTCTGAAATACCTAAAAATGCAATAGCTAGATGGGAAAAAAATATAAACGAAAAATGACAAATTGAAAATAAAAAATGAAGAGCTAAATTAGAAAAAATAGATTTTGACAATATTACTTTAGAACAAGAAAATGAATATCTAAGAGCAAAATTAGTACTCTATGAAGAATTAGCAGATTATATGAAAACATGATTACCCTAAATCAATAAAATTTGAAAAGATATATAGATTATCAAAGTTATCAAAGATTATTAAAAGAAAAATGAATTATTCAATCTATGTCTAGAAAATGAAACTGTTTAGATAATGCTCCTACTGAGACTTTCTTCTGACATTTAAAAGATGAACTAGATTTATCAAACATTAAAAGTTTCAAAGAACTTGTAGAATATATAGAAAACTATATATTCTACTACAACAATCATCGTTTCCAATGGAACAGAAAAAAGATGACTCCTGTGCAATACAGAAATCATCTTAATATTTGTTAACTATTTTTTTAAAATTCTACTTTCTAGGGTTCATATCAAATTCGCACTTTACTTTTTTAGATTCAAAGTTTATCTTTTATTATATTGAGCTCATAGTGTAAATCTTGGTTTTTCTTGAGGATTTGTTCAAGTTTTTTGCAAGAATATAGAACAGCTGAATGATTTCTTCAAGAGAAGATATTTCCGATTCTTTCGTAAGTGTAGTTCATACGAGTTTTGAGAAGATACATAGAAACTTGTCTTGGAATCATATTTTCTTTTCTTCTATCATCTCACATAACCTCTTTTTTATCTACTCAGAAGTGAGAACTTACATATTCTATAAGATCTTCATAGGAAATTTTATTCTTTTTTCTTTTTGCACTTACATTTGAGATAAAATGTTCTGTAATAGAAAGTTTATTCATTCTTCTTGCTACATTTTCTAGAGTTGGAGGAGTATTATGAAGTTCATATTCGGCAATTATTTGGTTTAGTAATCATTCAATTTCTCTTATGTTTTCGCTTGTGTTTTCTGCTATAAATTCAGCTACTTCCTGTGGAATAATAAATTCTCTTTCACGAGCTTTTTCTTGTAAGATTGCAAGTCTTGTTTCATAATCTGGAGATCAAATATCGACAGTAATTCACCATTCAAACCTACTTCTAAGCCTTGCTTCTAGTTCTGTAAGTTCTTTTGGTGGTCTATCAGAACTAAGAATAATTTGTTTGCTAGATTCGTACATTAGGTTGAATATATTGTACAATTCTTCTTGAGTTTGTTTTTTTCAAGCTAAAAACTGGATATCATCAACGATAAGTACATCAATTGCTCTGTATTTTTCTCTTAATTTATCTACATTTTTTGCTTTTACAGAAGAAACATAATCATTCACAAATCTGTCAGCAGTAGTATAAACAACATTAGAATCTTTATACTTGTCTTTTATAGAATTTCAAGTGGCTTGTAATAAATGAGTTTTACCAAGTCATACATCTCAATAAATAAAAAGGGGATTGTATGTTTTTCATGGTTTTCTAGAAACAGCTTCACAAGCAGCATAAGGAAGTTGGTTTGAAGCTCAAACCACAAAATTATCAAATCTATATCTTTGGTTAATTATCTTTTTAATAACGCCATCATTAATAGATTCTTTTTTATCTTCTTTTTTCTTTTTTGAAGTCAATTCTTTATATTCTTTGACACAATCAATAACTTGATTATTTGATGGAGTATCAATTTCTCTGTCGATAACAAAATCTACATATTCCGTTTCTGGAACAATTCTATTCGTACTATCTTTTATAACATCATAAAATTTGTGTCTCAAATTATCTCTCATAAAACCGGATTCAACTCAAAAAACAACTCAATTATTTTCTAGTTTACTTATAGTCATTTTCCTAAAGTAAGTCAGAAAATCTTGAGGTTTTACGCTTCAAATAAGCTCCTTTATTATTTCTTTGAGTAAAATTGAATTAGAAGATGGATCCATTTTGAATAGGTTTTAATTGGTTATAATCGGCGACAGTATCAATTTTTGTTCAATTTTTTTGAACTGTTTCTATACAATTTTGGCTTAAAATTGGGAATTTGCTTTTTTGGATTACTTTTCGTGCAAATTATTATATGCAAAATAATATAAAAACAAAGTTAATTAATAAGTTTTATTTGGGAATTTTAAGCGGTTTTTGGAAAAAATTGGAGTTAGTACCATTTTTAATAAAATTTATTAAAAATGGTACTAACTTTCGGCAAATATTTTGATATAATTTGATATTATTAGTGTTCATAATTTTGAAATAAAATTTTCCATTAGAAAATAGACTTAATTATAAAAAGTGTGTATGATATTATCTGAATAATAGAAATACCAAATACTACAAATTAATTATAATGAGTTTTTGGTCATCTTAAAACTAAAGTTAATCATTCATAAATGATGTAAAAAGTGGGACCTTAATTAGTTTTGCGTAAAAACTTTTTGGTTAAATTATTTCTTCTAATTTTCTAAAATATTCAAGTAGGATAAGTAAAGTTGTGCTCGTGCTACTACCTACTCCATCCACTATTTAAAGATACAAGTGAATTTGCCAGAGTTACAATTGCTCAAGTACTAGATGCTTGGAGAATATTGCTGTAGATAGTATTAGATGTAAGTGAAGATCAAGTATATGCTAATTTTATAGCTTCTATAAAGCTTCTTTTATCTGTTTCAGTAGAGGCTGGTGTTATAGATCAGGTATAGACAGATAGATTAATATTCAGAGATCAGGTGCTATTTGTAATATCAGGAATTCATACATTGGGCATATTGGCTCATCAGTTGATAACCATTGATTTTATCTTTGTATTATCTAGAACAAATCAAGTTGATCATAGACTTTCGGAAGTTAGTATACTTGGTAATGGGATATAGTACTTAGAAGTCTTTACATATATCTGATTGTAAGTTCATGATACTTTAGTTTTGTATAGACTGGTAGTACTTGCATAAGCAGTATCTATTAATGGATTGTTGATTGAGAATTGAAAATCGTCTTTACTATTATCAAGACTAGTAAGTAATTCTGTGACAGCTAATAACTCATATTCTCTTTTACTACTAGTGATTGAATATATATATTCTGTTTTATTCTTTGGATCTAGAGGTTTCTTTGATAAACTATTGTATAGTACTTTAACCATAGTATCTCATACAGTTCATTGGTACCATACAGCATCATTATCATATGTAACTATTTTGTGTGAATCAGGTAACGGATAGTAAGAGTTATCTACTTTGTACATTTCTAGTAATTTCATTATTATTGCAATATCACTTACTCTAGAACTATCACGAGCATTTTTACTGTAGTCTTGGAAAGATATGAAAGCTATTGTAGATAGTATAGCGAGAATGGTTATTACTACTATTAGTTCTATGAGGGTGAATCATGGGGGTGGTTTGAATTTATTAAATTTTGTATTTTGATTGAACATAAAAACGAAAGTAAAATAGTAAATAAAAAAACCAAAAATAAAAATCTTTTCGGTTTTTGAAATCTAGGTTGAGTGTGTATTGTAAGTTTTATTGTGAACTGGAAAATTCATTGACATAATTTGTTTGTCAAATTATTAATTTAAATTATTTACAAAATAATCTACATAACTTGATGATTGAATTTTGTTGAGGTAATTTTAGTTATATTTTAAGTATTTGCAAAAGATTTTTTGTATGTTGTCACACTTTCAGATATTTATTAAGAAAAGAAATTAATTACTAAAATCCCCCTAGAATTTTCTTAAAAAAAGTCTAATTTTTTCTTGGAAAAACCAATAACTATATAATTAGTAGAGAGTTGGGTGAGTTAAAAAATCAGACCTTGACACAGACCATCTTTACGATTATGTTAAGAAATATAATTTGTTAATTGAAAAATGATTTCTCTTTGCAATAAGTATGGAAACAAGTCAAGTAAACAGGAATATGATTTTAAAAAATTATGAACAAAATCTAAGATAAAAATTGATAATCTCATTGCTATGGTTCAACCCTGCATCTAAATATCTGCTCATATTTATAACAAGATTCAATGAGAAAAAACTACTCAAACACAAAAAACATCTAAGCAAAGACAAAATGAAAAAATAACAAAGCAAACCTAAACAAAACAAAAAGCGACCGTATCAGCAATCGCTTTTTGTAAAGATCTAATAAAAGTATCTGAAGAAAGTTTCTAAAAGTTTTAATAGAAACTTCATCATACGCTTCATTTGAGATTATATAAAAAAAGTTAAAAAAATGAAGTATTATTTGAAACGAGTAACTCTAAATACTAATTTTAGCCGACAGTTAAGCATGGAACTATAGTATGATTATAAAAATTCTGGTGGATTTTAGAAGTAAAGAAAAGATATAAAATTAAAATACTTTTTGAATTACGGTTTAAAATATATAAAATAAGAGCGATTAAATCGCTCTTATTTTTAAAACACAAAATGTATTCAATTCATGATGAAATTAATCTAAAAAAAATCCTTGAAGAAAATGGAGAACCAAAATTTCGCTATGCACAAATAGAAAATGCAATTTATAAGAACTTTATCACGGATTTTGACGAGATTTCTACAATTTCCAAAAAATCAAAAGAAATTCTTAAAGAGAATTTCTTTTATAGTTGTCTAAAAATCAAAAAAATTGTAGATTCATCTGATGATCAGACTTCAAAACTTCTTTTTGAAACAGAAGATTGACATCTTATAGAAGCTGTAATTATGAGGCATTTAAGCGGAAGAAATACTTTATGTATTTCAAGTCAAGTTTGATGTCCAATGTGATGTATTTTTTGTGCAACTGGTAAGTTAGGTTTTACCAGAAATCTTACTTTTTATGAGATTGTAGACCAAATAATGTTTGCTGATTTGTATCTCAATAAAGAATGAAAAAACCTTAGAAATGTTGTTTTTATGTGAATGTGAGAACCATTCTTAAATTATGAAAATGTCAAAATTGCCATAAATACAATTTGTGCAAAATCCAAACTGGATTTTTCTTCAAGAAGAGTGACAGTTTCAACTTGTTGAATTGTTCCTTGAATTCAAAAAATAGCTATAGATTTTCCACAAGTTAGTTTGGCTGTGAGTTTGCATGCACCGACAGATGAACTTAGAAAACAAATTATGCCAGTAGAAAATTCATACAATCTTAACGAACTTATGAAAGCGCTTGATGAGTATGTAGATATTACCAACAAAAGAATTTTTTATGAATATATAATGATTGAATGAGTGAATGATAGTCTAGAAATGGCTTACAAACTTGCAGAACTTTTAGACTGAAAATTAGCACATATTAATTTTATACCATACAATATTTGAGAATGAACTATAGGAATCGATGTTAAGCCATCTTCAGATATTGTAATTAAGAAATTTCAAGACATTATAAAAAAATCTTGAATTACGTCTACGATAAGACATACTATGTGATATGATATAGATGCAGCCTGTGGACAATTGGCTTTGAAGAATAAGGAGGAATAGGAACAAAACCAATTTTATTTTTAACTTTTTTTAAATGGAAAATAATTTTAAAGATATTAGATTTATTGATGGTATAGAAATACCTTCTCAAGATAAACAGCTTGAATATGTTTATGTTGCTTTAAGGAAGCAGGAAAAAAGACAAAAAAGAAATTTTATTTTTAAGATTTTTTATAGATGTAGTATTGTGATACTACTAGTTTTATTTTATTTTGTGATAATTCCAAAGGTAAATATAGAAAGTCTTATTAATACCTATATTTTACCAAAAATAACTCCTATAGTTAGTAATATGAGTAATGAAATATTAAAAAATTCACAGAGTTCTTTGAAAAATACAACTAATCAAGTTATAGAATGAGTAGTTGATTGATGAAATTCTTGAGAAATTGATAATGATGAATTAAAAGAAAAAATAAAAAAAGCTATGGAATCAATCTGAGAACAATAAAATTAGAAATTGGCTGGTTTATTCAAATTTTTTATTAAGTTGATGTTTCATAAAAAAACTAAAAAATAAAAACTAAAAAATAAAATTTGATTTTTTTTTAAAACTCATATAATCAGTGAGCTTTGTTTTATTTATAATTTTTACTGAATATGGCAAAAAAGGCTTGAAGAACTAATATGGCTATGATTTCTGTTGAAACTTGAGCTATGATTGGTATGACAACTGTGAACAAACAATTAAAGGATCCCAAAACTATGAATATCAAAAGATATGATCCAGCTGTAAGAAAACACGTTGAGTGTAAATTAAAAGAAATTAAAGGAAGCAAAAAATAATTCTTATTTTTGGCATCTCAAAAAAATGAGACTGTAAAACCACCTCAAAATCTCAAGAATCTCAATTTTTGAGATTTTTTTTGTAGTTTTTCTAAAGTTTGTTTTTTTTAACTGAATTGTTTTTATTTAAAAACAAATCTCACTTAAAATCAATTTAAAAAAAAGTCAAATATTTTCTTGCATTCCCAAAAATTTTTATATAATACTTTCAATTCTGGTTGAGCTAACAAAATAAAATATCAAATAAAAACATACTGTTTAATTGTTTCTGTCCTTTTTTAAAGGATGGTTTTTATAAAAAATTATATTTAATTTTATGTTAAACAATAGTTTTAATGGACATTTGATTTGAGATAATTCTAAGGTTATAAATCTAAATAATACAACATGCTTGTTATTAGATAGATTAGAAAGTCTTAAAAAAAATACAAATTTTTTTCATGATTTAATGACAAAAGAAAAAGTTGAATTTGAGGAATATATGCAATTTTGAGTATCTGATGATCCAACATGGGAAGAGCTTCAAAATAATTTTTTAAATAGTGAATGTGATTATATAAATTCTACGGAAAAATTCAAAGATTTTTTAATTGAATTAATAGATGATCTGCCATTTGTTTTAAAATTAGAAAAGTCAGAATTAGAAAAATTCAGAATTCTTATTAGAAAACAAAAAATATCAGATTGAAGATCTTCAGACAACACAAATCTAGAGGTTATTGAATATAAAAAAGAAATAGCTGATTTACAAGAACAAAAAATTAATAGATTACTAAAATTGGTTTGAATTATAAAATCAAATGATGATGAAAAAATTGGTCTAGAGCACGAAAAATTTTTACGTATCATTGAAAGATACTTATATTATTTAAAGGCAAACAGAGTTAATTTAAATCTGTTTTCTCCGAATTATTGAGTTGTTTGTAGTCCAAAAACATCATTAGAACAATCTGCCAATGTTTCTAACATTATCTGAATAATATCAACTGAAACCAATCTTATTATTTTTCCACAAGTTTCTTGAGATGTTTTTTAGATGTTATATATATGTCAGAATAATATAAATGTAGAAGATTAAAAAGAAAACGTCAGAAAATAAAAACTGGTTTTGCTAAAAACCAGTTTTTATTTTATTTAGTTATCAATTCTCACTTATTTTTCGTTTTTTCTTCATTTTTCTTAAAAGAGCTATTTATATATAATTGTTGAACAATACTAAAAATTGTCGACATAAACCAATAAATTCAAACTCAAATAGGGAAGTAATATGTAGAAAATGCTATCATTACAGGAAAAGCAAACATCATGGTTTTGTTTATCATTTCCATATCAGGCATTCAACTTGCTATGTCTTTTTTATGTTGTTTTTCCTCAGTTTTTTTATCTTTTTTCATACTCAGATACATTTGTAACCGTTGTGCAATTCAGATAATTATTGCAAAAATTAATCAAACTTTACCTCAAACTGATAATAAATTTATTCAAAATAAGTCATAATTTATTATTGAAGTGGAAAAACCTGAAAAGAAAGGGTAAAGATAATAAATATTTGTAACTTGTCAGATAGAAGATATTACCCAATAAAGCACTAGCAGTATTGGAATCTGGAATAAAAGAGGAAGACATGCTCAGGCTGGATTTACTTGTTCTCTTTTATAAAGTTCCATCAATTCCATTCAAATCTTTGCTTGGTCTCATTTGTGTTTATCTTGAATTTCTTTTATTTTTGGTTGGATTTTTTGCATTTTTTTGCCATTTACCATTATTTGATTCTGGGGAATCAAAATAGCAAAACGGACAATCAAGGTAATAAGTATAATTGCCAACGCCAGGCTATGATTTGGTAAAGTCTGTATTATAAAAACAAAAAGATTAAATACAGGAGCATAAAAAATGTTATAGAAAAATTTACCAAAAAATCATTTTTCTACTTGTTTTGTAGTACCGATTACTTCTTTATCACCAATTTTCAACTTATATATAAAATCTCAAGGTTGTTGAAATAGAGTATAAAGTTTGTCTTCTTTTTTGGAAAAATCTATTTTTTGTTTTTCTTGAGGATTTACCATAATATCTTTACAAAAAGTTGGTGCTGCTTCATTGATTTTTTCTATTTTTTGACCATTTTTGTATATTTCTAATTCTTTGCAAGTATTGTAGTTTAAAGGAACATTGGTCTTATTATAAACAAAAACTTCTGGTAAATCTGGCACAGAATAATTTGTACTTGTGCTTGTTATATGAATTCCGTCGATTAATGTTTCTTGTTTTTTTTCTCAAGTGAAAAAATTCATTATCATCATAAAAACTAAAAACATAAATAATATGTTTATAAGTTTACTTCATGCTTTTTGATCCATTTTAACTTAGTTTAAAAATTATTTTTGTATTGTTCTTTTATTTTTCTTAATAAAAAATTGATGTCGTTTTTAAATTTTTCTACATTTTCCTCACTTTTTTTACTGAAAATTGATCATTTTTTTGGCACAAACAGTATATCTATATTTCATAAATCCAAAAAATTTTTTGCAATATCATAAAACATTCTTCTAAAAAAATTTCTTTCAACTGAATTTTTTGTATGTTTGGAACTCAATACTATAGCGAATCTTGGCGAAAAAAAATTATTTGTTTTTACATTTGCTACAAATCAATAAGAAAAGAAAGGTTTTCACTTAAAAACCTTTCCAATTTCATTTTCTCTTAGTCTATAACTTTTTTTCAGCATATTTTCAGCAAAATATTATTGTGCTCTGAATCTCATATTTACGCCAGGATAAGTAACTACTCTTGCAGTACCTCAAGCTATAATATGAAGTTTTGATTTTCCTCTAGTATTTTTGAATCTTACATCATAAGAAGGAGCAAGCTCATGTCTTCCTTTTCTTCTTCTGGCAGCCAAAACTTTTCTTCCACCAACTGTTGCAGTTCTTGCTAAAAAGCCATGTGTTCTAAGTCTTTTTCTCTTTTTTAATTTACCTAACATAGTTTGTCAATAAAGATATATTAATTAAAATGCTCAAGAATTTTATTAAAAAAGTTCTAAAAGTCAAAAAAAAAGTTAAAAAAAATTGAGACCGGTCTCAACTAGTTTTGTTTTTTTGACTGAGCTCAAGAATCTACTGTTTTGGAGTCTGAAAATCTGTTTGAGACCGGTCTCATATTCTTGGCAAAGAGGTATTAATTTTAAGATTGATTAACTAGCTCCATAAGATATTCTTGTCTTACTCCTTTTTTCTTATCATATCACAAAGCTCAAAATAATCATTCATGGCTTTCTGGTAATAATCAATCTTTATGAGTTTTATTATATTCTTTTGCAAAGGATGGATATTTTTTAGCACCTACGAATCTTTTTTTACCTTCAGGAGTTAATGAATTATATAAGTCAATAATTCAATCTTTATCAAGCTTTTTCTCTTTTAGTTCATCTCAAAGTAGCTCCATAAGATATTCTTGTCTTACTCATTTTTTCTTATCATATCACAAAGCTCAAAATAATCACCCCCAGCTTTCTGGCAATAATCAATCTTTATGAGTTTTATTATGTTCTATTGCAAAGGATGGGTAATTTGTAGTACTTACGAATCTTTCTTTATCTTCATGAGTTAATGAATTATATAATTCTATAATCGCTAACCTTCTTTTCTCTTTTAGGTCATCTTCTCAAAATAGCTCTATAAGATATTCTTGTCTTACTCATTTTTTCTTATCATATCATAAAGCTCAAAATAATCACTTATGGCTTTCTGGCAATAATCAATCTTTATGAGTTTTATTATATTCTTTTACAAATGATGGATATTTTGTAAAGCTTAAAAACCTTTTTTTATCTTCAGGAATTAATGAATTATATAAGTCGATAATTCACTCTTTATCAAGTTTTAGGTCATCTTCTCAAAGTAGCTCCATAAGATATTCTTGAATTACTCATTTTTTCTTATCATATCACAAAGCTCAAAATAATCACAGGTGGCTTTCTGGTAATAATCAATCTTTACGAGTTTCGTTATATTCTTTTGCAAAGGATGAATATTTTGTAGAGCTTAAAAATCTTTTTTTATCTTCAGGAGTTAAAGAGTAGTATAAAGAGATAATTTCTTCTTTTGTGAGTTTTTCAATATTTTCAAATTCTATTCAATAATTAGAAAGAAAATCTCAAGAAACTTCTCAGGTATCAAGCATCATTTGGTAAGTATTTGGTACTTCTCATACTTTCTTATTGATTTCTTCTGTGTTTTCATTATCTCATTCTTTATTTGGTCATCTTTTCTCTCACTCTTCTTCTCAATCTGTTTTCTTGCGCTCCACAATCCATTTATCTGGTTCAATAATAATTGTGTTGTCATGATTTTTATCAGGAACATTTGGATTTTGTTCTTTAAATTCATCTGAGAGAATTCTCATTGTTCTTCATGTTCATTGAATTCTTTTTGCTGGAGAATATATAGGTCCAAACATTAGAGTACATCTTAGTGTTGGGAGGTCAAATCATTCAGCTACCTTTGCAACCGTTATTATAAGTTCAATTTCTCAGGAATTTACTTTTGTTTTTAGTTCTTCTAGTTGTTCTTCTGTTTTATATTCTTGATCTGCACTTGTTACGGTTACCGCTTTTATTCAATTTTCTTTACAATATTCACGCATTTTATTCGCGTAATCTATAGTCGAACAGAATCATACTCAAGGAAGGTATCAATTTGGTTGTTTTGCTTTTTCTTTTAGATAGGTTGATACTATTTTTTTATAAATAGGAATTCAATTTTCATCTACGAATCTATCTGATAATTCGGTTTCAATGTAACTTCAAGTTATATTTTCTTCATTTGTATTTACATAAGCAACTCAAACACTTACATGTCTTGGAAAAGTAACTATTCATTCTTTTACAGCCCTTTCTATATTTACTTCAATTATTGACTCATATTCTCTTCTAATATCTTTTAGAAGAAGAGATGGTGTTGCAGTAAAAAGTAGATGAAGTTTTTTTCATGTCTTTGATTCTTCTTTTGAGATTATTTTTTTTCATGCTTCTTTTTGTAATTCTTCTTCAAGAGTCATATCTTCATATATTTCCCAATCTTCTTCTTCATCTGGATTAATTAAATCTTCTGTCATATCTCAATTGAGGATTTGATTTATATTATCTTTTGTTATATCTCAAAGGGATCTATGAGCCTCATCTCTTACTATAAGGTCAATATTTTCAAAAAGAAAATCTACTAATTCCTGATTTCATGATTGAAATATGGAATTAAAAGATTGATAAGTACAAAGAATAACTCAAGAGTTATTTTTGCTTATTTGTTTAATAGCTTTTTTAAAGGCTTTTGTGGAAGTGTCTTTTGCTCTTCCTCATCATATACAATGGATATCTTCACAAGGAACTCAAGAAGTCATAAGTTCTTTTTTTGTTTGTCAGAGAAGCAAAATTCTAGGAACAAAGATTATAGTTTTTAATAATAGTGCACTTATTATTTCTCAAAATAGTCTAGATTTTCATCATCAAGTTGGCACTTTTACCAGTCATTCATACTTTCATTGAGATACAAAGTTTGCTAGATTTTTGATTGCTTCTATCTGTATTCATCTTAATCAAGGTTTTTGAATACTTTGAACCAATTTTTTTAATATTTTTTTATTATATTCATTGGAAGTGTCGTTTATCAGTGCATTAAAATAGTCCAATAATTGTGCTGTGTTATTAGGGTTTTCTACAATCAGAGTTCATTCACTTGGTGTATCAAGATAAAATTCTTTTGTTTGGGTCATATTTACAAATACTAAAGTGTTTAAAATTCCCCTAATTTTACCACATTCTAACTAATTTTACAAAAAAAGCACGAAAATATTCGTTTTCCTACATTTTATTTTTGCTAAGTTCTATTAGCAACTTTATTATGACGGGATGAAGACCAGTCTTTAAAAAGACAGATTTAAAACCTATCCCAAAAGTGTCATTCCGATCCCGCTTAGCGGGAAGAAATCTATTGTAGTTTCAAATTGAGATCCATCGATCCGCCACGGCGGACTCGGGATTACAAAAGGCTTTTCTATACTTTTAACTTTCTACTGATTTATCCATTCATCTAGTTTTTCTATTGCGTTCTCTGCGGCTTTTTGCTGGGCCTTTTTTTTACTACTTCATTCTCAAGTTCAAACCTGTTTGTCTCAGACAAATGCTCAGATTATATAGGTTTTGTCGTGGTCTTCTCAAAAATCTCTCAGTACTTCATAAGTTGGAGTAGTTCAAAGTTTTTCTTGTGAAATTTCTTGAAAATATGATTTTGCATCAACATAAAGTTTTTTTTCTAAAATTTCTTCCAAAGTTGAAAATACATATTTTTCTATGAAAATCCTAGAATAGTCGATCCCGAGATCTATATAAATTGCTCACAAAAAAGCCTCTAAAGTATTAGCTAGAATATATGGATTTTCGTTTCATCAGGCTAACACTTCTCATTTGGAAAGAACTAAATAATTAAAAAATCATAATTCTGAAGCAATTTTTGCGAGATTTTGTCATCTCACAACAGCACTTCTTATGTCTGTGAGTTGTCATTCTGTATAATCTGGAAATTTTTTAAAAAGCATTTCTGTAATTACGAGTTCAAGAATAGCATCTCAAAGAAATTCAAGTCTTTCATTACTTTCTTTAAAGTCTCAAATATTTTCATTAAGCACTGATCTATGCACAAAAGCAAGACAATAATGACCTATATTTTTGAAAGGTATTTCTATAGAATTTAGAAGTTTTTCTATTTTTTCTTCGTAGACTTTGTTGTCTAATTTCATAACTTTAAGAATAAAAAATATTTTCTTTTTGGATACTTTCTTTTGCTTCTTTTCTTACTAATTCTATGTTTTCTTTTAAAGAATTCAAGATTCAGTTTACAAGAATTTTTCAGGCTTCATCCCCATAAGTTTTTGTAAATTCAATTGCCTCATCTATACATACTTTTATGGGTATCTTATCACATTTTAGATAGAGTATTTCATAGGATGCAATATAAATAGGAATTACATTTATAAGTGGCATACTTTTGATATTAAATTTTGGAGCAAATTTTCAGATTATATGAGCAAGATTTCATTCTTTTTTTACGATTCATTCAAACATTTCGTCGAAATAAACATTATCAAGTTTGTCTACAAAGTTTTTGTCTTTTATTTCCATGTCTTCATCACAATCACATTCTTCACCAAAAAAAGAGGATATTAGTTCCTCTTTATCGAAAGTATCTCACAAAAAAACCTTTGAATACAAAGCTTGAAATAAAAAATCTCTCGTTAATGATCTAGGATTTTTCATGCTATTAAGCTTTAATTTTTTGTATCTTTTTTCATTTACTAACACTAATAACTTTTCTTCATTTGTATTCTCCAGTTATAGGAGAAGCAAAATGAGCAAGCCCGATGGCATTACCATCTTTATCGTATTGTAAAGCAGTTTTGTCAGCTAATTTTTTTGCTGTTAATTTAATCCAGTTTGAAGTTCTAGTTCAAGTTCTAGATTTTGACATCTTTTTAGTAGGAGAAAAAGTCATAGTTACTTTTTTAAATATAAATTTTCGTTTAAAACGCGCGAGTATTTTATAAAAATTTTTTAAAAAATCAAAAGATTTTTTGACAAGATTTTTTGACAAGATTTTTTAATATTTTTCATCTAAAAATATTATTTCAATTCAGAATTTTTCTTTTAAGTGTTTAGCAAGAAGTTTTACTCATATTGTTTCTGTTTCATAATGTCCTCAAAGTAGTATGGATTGTCACAATTCTTTAGCAATACAAATTTGAAAATGAGCTGAATCTCAAGTTATATAAAGATCATAATTTTTTATTTTTGCTTCTCAAATATCATCTCCTCATCATCAGCTTATAATAGCCACACTAGAAATAGTTTTTTTATCTCA
The DNA here is from genome assembly GCA_028691375.1 of Candidatus Altimarinota bacterium. Classification (GTDB taxonomy): domain Bacteria; phylum Patescibacteriota; class Gracilibacteria; order BD1-5; family UBA2023; genus STD2-258. The sequence continues at coordinate 14,210 of JAQUZJ010000001.1, forward strand.
AAAATTGTAAAAATTATCTTCAAATCACAAAGATTTACATATTTTTGTCACAAAATTTCAAATTGGAATCTGATTTTTAAAATTTATTCCATATCAGATTGTGTTTCAATGATATTCTCAAAATTCCTCTATTTTATAATCTTTTAAACCAAAAGTTTCAATTATTCAGTTTACTATTCAAATATTATTTCAAATATCAGTGTGTGCATCAAGTGGAAGATGACACCCATAAAGTCAAATATCATTTTTTATGAGATTTTTTACTTTGTTGTAAAAATTTCAGACAAGTACTTGTTCGTTTCACCAAAACATTCAATGGTGGACAATTATTATATCAACATTTTCTTTTATAGCTATATCAAAAATATAATCAGTAGCATCTACAGCATAACCAATTTTTTTAATCTCAATTTTTGGTGTATCGACTTGAAGTCAGTTTTTTGAAACATCTTGAAATTCAGCATTTTTTAAATATTTATCTAAATATTTTATTAATTCTTGTTTGAGCACGATAGTTAAAAGTTTAAAGGTAAAATTTTTTTCTTGTCCCTCTTCGTCAAGGGGGAATTTTGTGGCTAAAATAAATATGTCCATTTAGTTTGGAGCCTACCATATATTGGAGTTTTGTCTTTGGATTTTAACTTAAATACACGGTGGATCCTGAAATAAATTCAGGATGACGTTACTGCTAGTTTTCCTTTTCTAAAAAAAGAATAATATTATTCTCCAAAATTTCATCTTCAATTTTTCATATTTTCTTCGATTCTTGAAGTGATTATTTTGTTTATGTTTATATCTTCAGCTACAAGCGTAAAAATAATTTCCTTATCAATCACAAGTGCAATTAACGGAGTATTTGTTTTTATTGTTGCACTTCTTTGCTCATCACAAATAAGAGCATATTCTCAAAAAATATTTCATTTTCAGATATGTGCTACAAAATTGGAATCTATAAAAACACTTACTTCTCACTCTAAAATTATGTAAGCCTTGCTATTAGAATTATCTCATTGGTTTATAATAATAGTATTAGGTTCAAATTTTTGAATTTCTCAATTTTTTAATACTTTTTCTATTGTGTTTTCGCTTATTCATTCAAATATGTAGAGTTTTTTTAACTCAGAGATAATTTCATTTTCTGTTAACATTTTTTTGTTATTAGATAATAATTTATATAATGTCCTCAGTTTATAAATTTTGCAAAATTTGTAAAGTTTTAGATTTATATTTTAATATAGAAATTTTAAAATTAGCACAATGATGAAGAAAAATATAGTTTTATTCACTTGAGAAAACGAGGTTTTTTTAAAAAGAGATCTCAATAAATGGATAAGTGTTTTTACTGAAAAATATGGAGCCTTTAATGTTTATAGATATAATTCAGAAAATATTTCTCTAGAGATTTTTAATAATATTTCTTCCAATTCGTTTTTTGACAATAACAAACTTATTGTTGTCAATGGATTACCTTTGAATAGTACTACAAAAGATGATAAATTAATTAAAATTGAAGAAAAATTTGTTTCTATTTTAGAAAATATTTCCGAAGATGTTTTTGTGCTTTTTGTAGAAACTAATCCTGATAGAAAAAGAAAATTATATAAAAAACTTGAAGAAATTGGAACTATCAAAAATTATAATAATCTTTCTTGATTTGAACTTAAGAATTATATAAGATCTAGGCTTAATATAGGCGAAAAAACGTTATGAAAATTATATGAATATTGTCTTTGAGATTTTTCTATTATTGAAAGATATACAGAAAAACTTGAACTTTTTAAACCCAATTGAACAATTACAGAAGATGATATTGATGAAAACATTATACAGCATAATAATGAAAATATATTTAATTTTATAGACATAGTTTTGTCTTGAAGAAAAAAGGAAATAATTAAAACACTAAATAATATTAATGATGAATATCCTTATTTTCTTGCCTCACTTATAACAAATTTTAGAAATATTGTTTATTGTCAAAAACTTATTGATGAAGGAATAAACAAGGCTGAAATTTCTTCTAATTTATGAGTTAAAGATTATTATTTGAGGACTGCAACTTATCATGTGAGCAAAAAAGAAAAGATTTTTAATTTTTGGGCAAACTTAATTGAAATTGATAATAAAATTAAAAAATGAGAGCTTATACCTGATAATAGTGGGGAAAGTTTTAGAATGGAAATGGAGAAAATTATAATCATGTAATTTTTTATCGTTAATCTTTTTGTATAATTATTTTTTTTCTTATAATACTTCGCGTATTTAAATTATATTTTATTATTTAAAAAATTTATCTATGAAAAAAATTATATCTATATTAACTTGTTTATTATTTCTTACTTCTTGTGGTGGTAATTCTGGACAAATCACAAAGACTGACGATAGGGTTGTAAAGAAATGAGATACGATTTTGGTTGATTATGTTGGTAAACTTGAAGATGGTACTATTTTTGATACTTCCATAAAAGAATTTGCAAAACAAACTAAAAATTATAGTGAACAGAGAGAATATAAACCTCTTGAATTTACAGTTTGAGAAGGTAAAATGATTCCTTGATTTGACAAGGGTGTTGAATGAATGAAAATTTGAGAAAAAAAGACATTAAAAATTATTCCTTCTGAAGGATATGGCGAAAAAACAGTCAAAACTACTACTAGTAAAAAATATTTCGACAAAATGTTAAAAGAAACTATTCCCGCAGAAAGTTTTCAAGATTATATTGAAAAAGAAGTACCAAAATCTGCTCTATCCAATTATTTAAGTTGACAAGAATTAAAAGAATGAGCCAAATTGAATTTGGGTAACGATATAGTTGCTACTATCAAAAAAGTAAATTGAGATCAGGCTACCGTTTCCATGGAAAACAAAACAAATAATCCTTTTTTCTGAAAAAAGTTAAAAGTTTGATTAGAATGAGAATATAGCTGAAATAAAATCAAAATTACAGCAATGGGTGCAGATGAATCAACAAAAGAATCAACTGTTACTGTCGAAATGGAAAATACACAAAATCCTTTTTATGGAAAAGAACTAAAAGCAGGACTTGAATGAAAGGATAAAAATGGTAAGCCAATAAAAATTATAAGTATAGAAGGTGATAATGTTGTTTTGGAAATGGAAAACACACATGAATTAGCTTGAAAAACTCTCATATTTGATGTTGAACTTAAAAATATAAAAACTGGTTCTGGAACTGAAAATAAAGTCAGTACTGAAACTACTGGTAAGTAGAGATAGTTAAATTTGGAATTTAGTAAAGAAAAAATTTTCCCTTGGTCTTTCCTAACAAAGAGTAAAGGAAGTGGGAAATATTTGAAATGTAGGGAACGAATATTTTTCGTTCCGAATAAAAATTCTAAAAAAAGCCAGAGTTTGGCTCTGTCAAACTCTGGCTTTTAATTTATAAAAAATATGCATATGAAATTTCACATAATTACAATATTTCCTTGATCTTTTGAAAGTTATTTCAATTCAAGCATTTTAAAGAATGCAAAAGAAAAATGATTATTTGAGCCGATTTTTTATAATTTGTGTGATTTTTCTGTTAAAAATACTAGAAGAGTAGATGATAGACCATATTGAGGTTTTCCTTGAACTGTTATTTCTGTAGAGCCACTTTATAAGGCTATTGAATTTATAGAAAAAAAAGCTGGAAAAAGTTTAAAAAAAATCTTTCTTTCGCCAACTTGAAAAATTTTCAATCAAAAAATGGTTTCAAAAATGGTTCAAAAATTTGATGAAATAATTATTATTTGTGGACATTATGAATGAATTGATGCTAGGATTTTTGAAATTTTTCAAATTGAACAAATTTCAATCTGAAAATATGTAATTACTAGTGGAGAATTGGCAACTATGGTTTTTATTGATGCATTAGTTAGATATATTCCATGAGTTTTGAGCAAAGATTCCTTAAGAGAAGAAAGTTTTTCTTTGGGATTATCTTGAAAAAAAGAATATCCTCAGTATACAAGACCTGAAGAATTTCAGAATCATAAAGTTCCAATAGAACTTTTGAGTGGCAATCCAAAAACTATAGATGAATGGAAAAAAAAGAATTTAGGATAAGTTATTATTACTAGATTTTCTGAAAAAAAATCGTGTCAATCTAAAATTCATATTTGTATTTATAATAGAAAGTCACGATTACTATTGCTTTTTATAATGACAAATATTTTATCCTTTTCTTTTTGTAAGAATATAATAAATCCGTTTTTCTAGGTTTGTCATATTGGCTGTTTCTAAGTTTTTTTGCGGTACATTTTTTCAACTAATCTGTTCCATTACATCAATTTTTTTGTAATTATTGACATCCTCTTCCGAAACCATTACAACTACTTCTTCTCAAGGATTTTTTCTGTTCAGTTCGTTTTTTGCTATTTTATCATACGAAGCATTGGTTTTTTTATAAAGTAGCCGATCATTTTTAAAATCTATTTTCTTTTTTGTTTCTGTATTTTCTATTTGTATTTTTTGAATTTCTTGGTCATCTTTAAAAACTTGATATTTTTCTTTCACTATCAAATAAATTAGGTTTATAGAAAAAAATATCAATGTTATGAGTATGTATAAGTATTTTTTGGACATTTCAGAGAATTATTTTTAATTCGGAGAAATTCTAATCATTTTTCTGTTATTTTAAAATTTATTTTTAAATAACTTGAAATACATAAAAAATTGGATATTTTATGTTTGTTTAAAATTTTATAATTGTACAATGGGAAATTTTTTGAATAATATTACAGGTTTTGCAAATTACATTACCAGTAATTTTAGTATAGATTGGGTTTTAAAATTTATTGTAATCTACTTTTTTGTTATCTGGTTTGCTTTTGTGATTTGGGTTATTAAGGATATTACAAATAGAACTACAAATGTTTTGCTTCATTTATTAGCAGTAATTTTAGTTTTGGTTTTTACACCTTTGTTTTGATTGCCAATTTATCTTCTTATGAGACCTTCTAGTACTTTATGAGATAGGTTTGAAGCACAAGAATGGGGGAATTGTAATTCTGAACAATCGGAAGAATTCAATTATTTTTGTTATGCTTGTGATGGTTATATAAATGAAGACTTTAGATTTTGTCCTAGCTGTAAAACTCAGTTGATAGATGAATGTAAAAAATGTGATAAACCCATACAAACTGATTGGCAGGTTTGTCCTTACTGTTGAGAAGAAATATCTCAAAAGGAAAATGTTTCAACTGAAGATAAAAAAATAAAAAAGGAAGAAGTTATAGGAGACAAAATTGTATAATGATAATAAAAAAATTCTGAAGCAAAGTGAACTGTCCCCGTTTTTAATATTATATTCAATTAATCTAAAATTTTAGGTCTTCTTAATTTCTTTGCATTAATTTTTCAACCATTACAATCTTTCATGCAATTTGGTCTAGGGTTAAGTTCTTTAATTCATCCATATTTTCTAGTTCCATAGTTGTAAAAATTAATTGTAAAAAGTTTAAAAAAAGTTAGATGTATTTATTGTCTAACTTTTAGTGTTTACACAAAATTTTTTACAGTCTCTTTTAAATTATTATAATTAATCAAATATTTTTGTTATGTCATCTGGAACGGTTCATTTGTATTGCTGTTCTAGAGATTCCATTTCTTTTGTAAGATAATCTATAAGATTTTTGTATTCAGGTTTTTTACTTTCTAGTTCTAAAAGTTTTGATTTTATTGTGGTAACTATTTTTAGTCTTTGTTCATCACTATCAAGTTTTTTTAATTTGTATTTGAATTTTATAAGAGTCAGATCTAATTTTTCTTTTAATTTATAAGATAGTTCTCAGGAATTTGTATTTTTTGGAGATTCAGTAATGGAAACTGGATTTTTGGCTTTAATTTCTATTTTTTTAGTTTCTTCTTCTGGTTGCTCTTCGGATTTTTTTATATTATCAATTTTTACCACATCCGAACAATAGCGAATTCAAGTAGCAATAGCACAAACTCTGTAATAATTTGTTCCGAGCGGTGAATTTTCATCTATGTAAGAGTTGAATCCGATTTTAGTGGTGTCATATTTTATATATCAATCTTCCGGATAAAAAGGATTGGATTTTTCTTGTGAACGAATTACTTTCCAATATTTCCAGACGTCAGAACTAATAAAGTCCGCAGTTTTATCATTCCAGCTTGTGTAAACTTTTCAATCTTTGAGTTCGGCTTGAAAATTCAAATCTTTTATAATTTTAGTTTCATACTGAGGTTTAGAATTTTCATTTGCATTTGCAAGTTGTAGGTAACCAGTGGTAAGAAGTATTGTGATTATTAAAAATGTTATTTTCTTTTTAAACATAATAGTATAATTAAATATTAAAAAATGTGGTTAAATTTAACCACATTTTTTATTTAAGTCAAAACTATTTCTTAATGCAAGTTCATCTTGTTCCGACAATGTTTTCTGGAATTTTTGGTTCTAGTCATTCACAACAAACTGCATTATTTCAGGGAATAACCGCTCATAGACTTTCTCATTCTTTTTTACAAGTTGTATTATCAGTGAAATTTAGTTTTCAAATTTCGGATAGTGAGTTGATGTTATTCACTTTTAATAAGCTATTACTAAGAGAATATATGTTATCTCAAATATATAAATTTCTCAGTACAAAATAATCATTGTAATTCCGAATAGTATTTGCTAAATATTCTCATATTTTGCTTTCGGCAAAACAATAAGTTGGAACATAAGAATCTTCTCAGGAATTGTAGCAATATTCTTGTCAATTAAGTAATTTAGTACATTTTTTTCAATAATTTCCATATTTATTACATTCTTCCTGTCTTTTTTGTTCAAGTCCAGTTGTGTCTATGTGAGTTATTGTTCATTTTAATTTTATTCAAGCATCTTTATCAATACCAATAACGAAAGTTCATTGTGAAACATCTGAATTTCTATATTTTTCAGTTGGATGTTTTGTATAAATCGTAGCAGGTAAAAGTAGTGTTTTTTTGTTATCATTCCATACAAACATACGAGGATTGTATAGTGCTTCACTGGAACTACCATTATTTCATAAAACTAGAGAATAGTCTTCTTTTGGATTTTTCAGGTCAGTTATATCAAATAAACTTACCTTTAATCCACTATTTTGGGTTCATCCATATTCATTTTCAAAAGTGTCATATCCAAGTCACATTAAATGATTATCATCATAAGGATGAAGATAAGTACTATATCATGGTATTTTTAACTCTCACAAAACAGTTGGATTTTTTGGGTCTTTCATGTCTATCACAAACAGAGGATCTATTTGCTTAAAAGTAACCAAATATAATTTATCACCAATGAATCTTGACGATTTAAAATCTTCATTTTTTCAGATTCAATCAAGTTTTCAAGTAAGTTTCAAATCCTTATCAAGTACAAAAACAGAGGTTTCTTTCTTTGATTCTCAGCTAAAATAATCGTTTTTATGTGTAATTATTCTAAAGTAATTATCTTTTTCATCCATTGAATATTGGTTTAATGGACTTCCAGAAATCACAGTAGAATTTGCATAATTTACATTATCTTCGTTTATGTTCAATTTGTGAATCAAGGTGTTTGTTCAGGCGCTATAATAAGGCATTATACAATAGGCTCCACGAGGACAATTGAAATTATATTTTGTAAATAAATTTGATGTAATATATAAATTTTTCTGACTCATATAAATAGTTCCAACATCTCAAAATAGAGCTTTTGTTTTTACAGGAGCAGTATAATCTGCAAGATTAATAGTTGATATAACTGTAAAACTTGGATTTATTTCTACCTTGTTTTCTGAATCTGGATCAGGAAGAATATATTCAATATTATTACAATCTCAAACTGTATTGGAATTAATATTGTAATTTTGTAGCTTTCATTTTATTTTTATATTTTTTTCAGCTTCTTTATCCGTTTTTCTAATTTCAGTTTTCTTTGGTAGAACTTTTGCAGAACTAAATTCAGAATTGGCTTGATTTTCTAAAAGGATACCATTTTTTGTATCAAACAAATAGTAAGGAAGATTAATAGAAGAATTGGAAACCACATAAAGATATTTTCAGATTTTTCTTGAATCTGTTGCAGTTCAGTCCACTTTATAAAATCTTTCAAGTTTCATATTATTTAGGTCACCAATTTCATATACAGCAATTGTTGTTTTTACATTTCTTGCAAACCAATAATAATCATAATTTGTTTTATAATCATAGTCTGTCGCAATAATTGCAAGTTTTGTTCATTCTATATAAATTTTTGGATCACCAAAACTTTCAGGAACTTTGATTTTTTTAAGAATTTCTGGATTTCAGCTTGTGTTCGCTTTTACGACATAGATATTTTTATCCTTAGAATTGTAATAGTAAATGTTTTTTCCATCGGTTTTAACAATTTCTTCTTCGTCTACTCAACCAACCTGTATGTTAGTTTGAGAAAAATCTGCATTTGTAACGCTTATATCTTTACTATTTTCCTGCGTAACAGCTCAGACATTTGAACTTTTTGTGTCACTAACAGTATCAACAGAGTTTTTTATAAAATCTATCCCTCATTTTCACCGACCATAGTAACGATTATTTTTGTAATATTCTTTTAAGTATTTGTTTAATACTTTTTTAAAATCTTCACAAGAACTGAATTTTTTCATTTTTATAGACATACTAAGTTCTTGTGTAGAACCTGAATTATTTGCAGTATCAAGTTGCGTGTCTTGCGTTGCTGCAAAAGTAATTGTTGCCAGACTTGAAGTCATAAGCAATATAAATGTAATAAGAATTTTTTTCATAATCAATAAAGTTAAAGATTAAATTAAAATTTAGATTGTTAAAATTCTAACTTATATAACGAGTAAGTCAAAAAGAAGTGACAAATAGCACGGATTTTTGCTTTTTAAAGGGAAAAATTTAAATCTATCTTATCAATTTTACAATCGTTTCAATGTGATGTGTATGTGGAAACATATCAACAGGAATAATATCAGTGACCTCGTAATCAGAATTCCTAAGCATATAATCTATATCTCTTGCAAGAGTTGATGGCTCACAACTTATATAAATTATTTGTTTGGCATGGAAAGCCAAAATATCTCTTGTAGCATTTGGATGCATTCAGCTTCTTGGGGGGTCGATGATGAGACAATCGGCTTTTCATCAATCTTTGATGAATTTAGCGAGAAAATCTTCAGTTTTAGCATTGATAAATTCTATGTTTTTGACTCAGTTTTTGAGAGCATTTTTGGCTCCGTCTTCACTTGATTGTGCAACAAGCTCGACAGAATAAATTTTATTAAATTTGTGCGATATGATGATTCCGATGGTTCAAGTACCGGCATAAAGATCAAGCGCAACGTCTCATTCTCAATCAATTAAATCAATTGCATTTTTGTAAAGTAATTCAGCTCAAAGCGAGTTTGTCTGGAAAAAACTCTTGGGTTGGATTTCAAAAGTAAAATCAAAAAGCGTTTCTTCAATACTCGGATTTCCAAAAATATGAATAAATTCTCAATCGACAATATCGGCTTTGGAATGGTTATAGAGGATGTATGCGGACTTTAAATTTGGAAAATCAGCAGCCAGTTTTTTATTGAATTCTATGATTTTATTTTCTTCAGTTTTGTCGAATTTTTCATATTCATCATTTATACTCCAGATAAGCATAATTTCATTTTTTGCCTTTGTTTTCCTCACAACAAGGTGTCTCCAGAATCATTCTTGTCTCATCTGGTCATAAGTTGGAAGTCAAGAATTTCTCGCGAAAGTATCAATTTCTCTAAAAATTTTATTAGTTTCTTCGTCAGCAAGAGCACAGTATGAACAATCTATAATTTTACTAAATTCTCATTGTTTGTGGAATCAGAAGGTAAAATCCTTGTGAATTCATTCTTTTCCCGAAATATATTTTCCAAAAGAAAATTCAACCTTGTTTCTGTAACCATAAATATCTGGAGAGGCTACAATTGGATGAAAAGTGGTATTTTGTAATTTGTCTTTGAGTGCATTAAAAGATTCTCTGATTTGAGTTTCTTTGATTTCAAGCTGTTTTTCATATTTAATCGGCAACCATTTGCATCCACCATAAACTTGAAAATGTGCAGGTAATTCTTCTTCGAGTGGCGATTTTTTCTCTACATCAAGAACCTGAGCTTCTATGTGATTACTCCTATTTTTTAGCACTCTTACGCTCACAGTACTTTCTGGAATTACTCATCAATTTATAATTATTTTCTTTCCATCATCAGTTTTAGCCAGTCATTTTCCACTAAAAATCAATTTCTCTACGAATATGTTTGTTAAGATATCTCATTTTTTCATTTAGGTTGGGATTTTAATTTTAAATTTTATCGAAATATCTTTTTTTAGTACCAATTATTTTGTAAATTTTGTTTTCTACTCAATTTGAAATGTCTTTATTTCAATGATTTGGCACAGGAAAAATGATTTTTCAGTTTGAAAAAAGGACATGAGAGCCCTTTTGTCTTACAATTTTAAATCACAGTTTTTCTAATTTTCTTTTTATATCTATAAACTTGTATGGCATAAAGATTTTTTGATATCAGTTTTTAATTTTTTAGAAACAATTACTTGTTCGGCATAGTAACTAAAAAGCATTTCAGCAACATTTAAAAGTTCTGCTTTTGCTTCCTCCACCGTTTCTCAATAGGCATATATATTTTCAAATCATTCAACTTCTGCCAAAAATCAATTTCAATCTTTTTTTACAACAGTTTTAATTTCCATATCTTTTTGTTAAATTCTAACAGAATGATTATATATATTTTTTTAAAAAATCAAAAACACTAAAATTTTGTTTTTATTTAAGTTTGGTTACTATGTATAAAATATATTTTTAATTTTATTTTATCTTATGAACACACAAGTTTCACCTCAAGTTCCAGAAGAACCAAAGAAAAAAAGGAATAATTTTATTTCATATTTGAAGTGAATTGCAATAATTTTTATTATGTGTATTCATCTTATGGACTGGTCGTACAGAACTTTTGGCCAATGAATGCTTTATTTTAAAGAAATTGCCTTTACTTGAGTTTTGTTTTTTGTGGCCTTGGCTTGAACAGTGGTTGTTATTGCATACAAAAGTAAGCCGATCTGACGGGTAATAAAAAGACTTTCAAAAAGATTTTTAGAAATTGTTTGAATTTATTTCCTTTATAATTTAATTAAATATTTTTTGTTTTCTTTTCAGGTTATTGACATTGCAAAACAACCCTTTTATCATAAATATGTAGAGCAAGGAACTTTTAATTTGACTTGAATATTGACTTTTCAATCGTACACAGTTCCACTTACTATTCTTGTTATGATAGCTTCCTTTCTTCTTATTTCTCCGATTTTTATCTATTTTGATCAAAAATGGAAATGGTGAAAATTTGTCAATTTATGATTAGCATTGATTTTTATTTTTATAGATTTTTGGGTGAGACCGGTCTTCAATAATTCAACTTTGAAATGTGTAGCTTACTGATGGGATTGTGTACTTTTTGCTAATCTTCTATGGTTAGTTCCCTACGTTATTTGAGTTTTTATAGCTCAAATTTGATTTGATAAAAATAAAAATTTACTTACTCCAATATTTTGAATTTTGACTTTGATTTTTGGATATTTGAGTTTTTCACAATGAAGGGGTTTTCTCATTTCACAATATATGTACCCACTAGAGCTTTACTATGTTTTTGCTTCATTTTTTGCAATGTTTGTATTTATCCGGATTTTTTCTTTTATTGAAAAAATTTGAGCCAGTTTTACTCAAAAATTTCTTGAAATTATCAAATTTCTTTGAGATGATAGTATGGCAGTGTATATTGTTCACTGGATTACTATAGATTTTACCTATCTTTTTTTAAAACCAACACGGATAATTTTTACTGTTCCAGTTGTGCTTACAATTTATGTTATTGCGAATTTTAATTGGGAGAAAATAGTTAAACTTTTAAAGTTTAAAGGAGAAAGTTAGAGAAAGTTTTAGAAGAAAGAATCATGAATAAACTGTAGGGAACGAATATTTTCGTTCCTGATTAAAAAAACTGAATATTATGTCTGATCTTCTGTACTTTTGTAACCAAAAGTACCAAAAGTTTTAGGGGGCTAAAGTTTCAACGAGGTAAGTGTTTGCTTTTCTACACCTGATCATTATCGGTTTAGCCCCCTAAGACCCCATTTTTCTAAGAGGGGAGGAATTGAAAAGAACAAAAAAATAGATCGTCATTGCGAGATTTTTTGGAAAAAAATCGTGGCAATCCAAGTCCGCTAAAATGTCCATCACCCTGAGCGATAACGAAGGATCCAGAAATGTTAGGACTGCAATATCTTTCGGTTAAGGCAAATACGAAAATTAAAGCTTTCTACTCTGGATTCTTCGCTCCGTTACACTTCGCTCAGAATGACGAACAAGATTGCCACGTCGCTATCGTTCCTCGCAATGACAGACAGGAGGATTACCATTCATCGCGGCTGATAACTTCCTCGCGAGTGACGAAAAGAAAAAACTAAAATTATTTCATCACACCAAAATCATGAATAAAAACTACGAATTAATTAAAAAAATATTATCAAAAAATTCAATTAATTTTGAAGAAATGGAACATCCTGCGGTTGAAACTTGTGAGGATTCGGCTAGATTTAGATTGGAAAAGTGAATGGTCTGACTTGGAAGTAAAAATATAATTTTTCATTGTAAATGAAATTTCTATCTTGTGGTTACTCATGCAGCGAAGCAAATAAAAGCTCGTAATTTCAAACACGAATTTGGGTCAAAAGATATAAGATTTGCGAGTCAGGAAGAAATAGATAACGCAGTTTGAGCCAAAATTTGATCGATTCCACCTTTTGGATTTGAAAATGAAAATTTGCCAATTTATGTTGACGAAGAGATTTTTGAAAGTGAATATTTTATTTTTAATCCATCTGATCCTTGTAGAAGTATAAGAATCAATACAAATGACCTAAGAAAGATTTATTCAAATTTATCTAATCCAATCAAATACTTTACTCATAAAGAAGACAAATTTGAACTTATAGAAAACGAGTAATTTTATTTGGATTTTTGGAGGAAATATGTTAAAATGTGGGAAATTTTAATTAATAAATTTGTTATTATGATTAATACTGAAGAAATAGAAAACACAGCAGTACAAGAGTGAACAGACAAAAAAGAAGATAAAAACAGGGGTACCAAGAAAGAAAAGAAAGATGTAGAGTCTGCAATCAAAGATTTTGTTGAACAAGGAATAAAAAAAGAGTGAGTAAATTTTTATAATAGTGTTAAAGAATTTGCTGATAATCCCAATAGTAGTACAAATTCTATTATATTAATGATTCAACAATTTGAAGAGTTTTTGACAACTAATAGTGAAGATTATAGTGGTAATTTTAATGTCAACAAGAAAAATGCCGGTCTTTTTCTTAAATATGCATTATTTTTTGGTATTAATATAGCTAAATCTAGAGATATTGCCTTAAATTTGATAAAGAAAAGATTTGTAGACAAACGCAATGTATGATGAATTATTTCTTCTACGGTTGAAGATTCTTTAAAAGAAGCTATAGAGAAAAAAAGTCAATTCGAGCTTGACGAAATAATTGATAATGATGATAAGAAAGCAAAATTAATAAAAGAAGTAACAAAGGAAGAGGTATGAGATGATAAAAATTTTCAAAGGGCTGATAATTTTAAAGATGTTAAAGAAAAAATAAAAGCATGTTTTTGAAAAGATATTGAGGACACTAGTTTCAATGGCAAAAGAGAAGCTGTAACTGCCATTTTTGAACAAATAAAAAGATGTTCTTATGTCACAAAAGATGACATTATGAGTTTATTAAAAGTTTTTGATGATAATGATGAACAAAAAAGAAAAATAGTAGAACACTATATGCCAGTGGTAACTATATGAGAATTGTTAGGATTTGGAGTTATAGAAGAAAATAAGATTTTGGAAATAATAAAAGAAATTATTAAAAATAATGAATGAATAAAAGAGATTCTTTGAATAAAAAATGTTAATGACATTGAAAGTCTTAAGTTGATCTTAGCAGAAAAAAGTATTAGAGATATTAAACTCGAAACTAGTGATTTATTGGAAAATTTGAAGAATATTGATATTGAAGTAACAAATGAACTTATAAATAAATGAGCTATCACTGAAATTATTGTGAAAACATATAATTGAAATATAGATGTAGAATGGCAAAAAAAGATTGAATCCCAAGTGAAACTTGAAATTACAGATGCAAATTGAAATCCAGTTGATCAAAATGTTTCTAATATAAATGAAGTGTGAACTGTGGATTTTGATTTTAAGAAGAAATTATGAGAGTTGGAGTTAAACAAAGATAAAAATGAAAATGATAAAGATAAAAAACATTATGAAAACAAAGTAAAATGAGTTGATAAATTTTGAGATTTTGATATTCAAACTTGAGATTGATTTGTTTTTAGTATTCAAACTTGAGATGGTAAATATTTGAATTTTGAAGTATTGGAAACTGATGTTTGACCAGCTTTTGCTCCTTTTAAAAAAATAAAATATTTAGATCGTAATAGCCAAGAAGAGTGATACATAGATTATACAGATTTATATAACATAATAGCTAAGAGTAAATCTTGTAAAATAGAGTCAAAAGAAGAATTTGATGTTACTAAAATTGAGACTCTGAATACAAAGTTGGATTCTATAGATAAATCTTGAGCTGAATTTAAGTTAAATTCAGCTATGCCAGTGCATTTTACGCTTTGAGACATTAATGAATCTGGTAATGATAGTTGGGTGTATTCAGTTAAACAAGATAAAGATGGTAAACTTGAAATAAGAGATGCTTTATGAGTACTTATAGAAAACTGAGAATGATGAGAAATTAGCTTTGAGGATTTTTATAAAATTTTTGAATCATACAAATGAAAAAGAGTAGGTAGTATAATTACACCAGAAGGACTTTTAAATGCTTTAAAAAGTCATGGAACTACAGAAGATACTGAATATTGAAGTAACAGTCTTCAAAAAGATTATGAAAAAATGGAATTCAAAAATGGAAAGTTTGTGGTTAAAGGTGAAAGTAATGAAGAATGACAAGAATGATGAGAAAAAGAAAAAGAAATTTCTTATTTTAAAGGATCAAAATGAGAAATGCTCAAGATTGTTAGTATATCTTGAAATACAGCTAAAATTGAATATTGAAAATATAAAATCACACCTACGAAGGAAAAGAAGGACGATAAACCAGAAACAAAACTTGATAAATTTATTCCAGAAGAAAAATGAGAATGAAAAATAGAATATATATATTATCTTATAAATAAATATAATTTAAAACCATTTGATCCAACTTTCAAAAATATGGAGGAAGAAATGGAAGAAAAAATAAAAGCAAAAGAACTGGAATCAAAAAATAATTGGTTCAAATCTTTGCTTTCATGATGAATAAGTATTAATAAGCTTATGATGACTTGAAAAATTGTCAAGGAATCACTGGAAAATCATATAAAGCAAATGTCAGATGAACAAGCTGATGAAATGGCGGTAAAAATATGAGAAAAAATACCATTTTTTCCTGAAGATTTACAGTTAGTTTTAATATCAAGAAGACAAGAAAAATATAAAGAATTATTGGATAAAAAAATAAATCAAATTACAATAATGTCGAGAAAAGAAAGGATGATAGCAATCAAATCAATACTAACATGCAAACAGTCTAAACCTTATGAAATTGTAGCTGCCATGATGGCATGTCTCAAAAAACATGGAACACTTTATCCTGATGAAATGAGAGAATATGAATGAAGTTTAGCTTGGACAAGAGCTTTAATGAGATCATCAAATGATAATAGAGAGCCAAAAAGTTTAGCACAATATTGAAGTTATTGGAAAAAAGAATATCAAGAAAACAGAGAAGCCCAATTTAGAGAAGAAGACCTTATAGATGAGTACTTATTATGATATGTACAAAAAAATAATTTATTACCACAAGATACAAATAAGAAATTTAAGGGTGCAGTAGCGGAGGGTATAAGATCTGAAATGGAAGATTGAAGCAAAAAATGTTGAGACAGAGCAACTATGAGAAATAGGGTTGAATATTGAGTTTATCAAGTAGAAGTATGAGATATAGCAAATGCGGTTTGATCTATTGCTTCTATATTTTGAAAAGAATGAGATGCAAGTGAAGCTCAAATGGTTCCATTTTTACTTACAATTGGTTGATTTACAGAGAGAATGCCAGAAGCTTTGGTTAAAGAATATCAAGGTTTATTTTGGAAGTGACATTACAGTCCATTTTTATGGTTTTGTAGAGATAATGATATTAAAATGGTAAAACATGTAACATTAAAAGCAGCGTATTCTGTGTGAGCAGATCAGGGTAAAGCGTTAGAAACATTAATAGAAAGATGAACCAAGATAATGGATGCTAAAAGTAGAGTAAAATATGTCAGAGAATTAAGATCTTTTTGGGAAGAAAATTGAATAGCAATTAATCATGTTCTCAATTTTAGTAGAAATCCTGAATTTTTATTAAAACAAGAAAAAGATAAAGAAAACGATCCTATGTTAAAAGATTTTAGTAAAACACTGTATACATTAGTAACTCATGATCTTTTTAGACCAACAGGTGATCAGGTTGCTCAATATATTGCAAAGGATGACTTTTTTCCTTTTCTTTGAGAAGATCCAGGTAAAATTTTTGGTAAAATATGTTCAGCCTGAATAACTTCAGAATGAACAATAAGTGGTAAACCTTACGATTTTTATAAAAATTATTTTAAATATACAAAAGAAATGATTCTAGGATTAGAAAAAACTTGTCCTAATAGATATAAACACTTAACTAATGAAGAGCAAAAAGCCAAAAAATTAAAAGAAGACCAACTATTTATATATAAAATGGCAAATGAATGACTGAGAAGTTTTTTTGCTGAAAAAGTATCTGTATGAAGAGCCGGAGGTTTTTTTGAAGATAATAAACCTATAATGGATGAAAAATTTGTAATTCCTACTACCTATAATTGGAGAAATACAGATGAATCAACCAGTGCAACTCCTTATTCAGATGATGAAATGGAAGAAGCAATAAAAAAATGAAAAAGTAGAGACAGTTTTCGTATTTCACCAAAAAAAATAAAAACAAAGGAAGAAGTTGAGAAAGAAGCAGAGAAAAAATTTGATGAATATATGAGATGAGAATTAAAATGAGTAAAAAAAGTACAAGAAGAAATGCAGGATAGGACCAATAATGCTGTTTCTGTTGATGGTTATCTTAAGGTAGCATAAAAGAGACTGTAAAATAAACTGTGTAAATAAGCAGTTTGATTTGATTTGTCAGATTACTAAATAACTTTAATTTAGTACTTTATCCATAAATAAGCTTGTTTTATGCTCAAAATCATTATAATAACCTTGTTATCATAATATATAAAAAACACTGAAAAACCCCAAAACATTCCAAATAAATTTGAATAATGAAAGATAAATATTTTAATCCACAATTACCTTATTGAATTACCTACAAATAATAAGCAAAATAAAAAAAGAGTAAACAAAAAAATCCAATTTAATAGATAAAATACAAAAATACCAAAGATTTTTACTTTTGGTATTTTTATATTTTTAAGTTAAACACTAGTTTTCCTTATCTCAAATTCAAGATAGGTAAAAAACAGTCTATTATTCTTGGTGAATATCCCAAGACCAACCAGTAAAAAATTACTTATCTGTTTTAGCTTTAAAAGAAAGAAACCTGGGAAAGCGAAGGTGAAAAAATAATGTTATTTTTCATTCCTCCTTAAAAATCTGTGTTTAATTCTCAAGCCACCATAATTTTAAATTATTTTTCTTAAATTCTTCTAGAATAGTATGCAATTTCAGAGGTTGGCTTTTGACAATTTACACATTTACCTAAATCGCCTCAATTCTTATTTATATATTCAAATCATACTATTTCTCATGACCTAACATTTTTTTCTATATTTTTTACACAATCTTCAGAAAAGCATAAATGTATTTTTGCAATTTTACCTGAATTAATAAGATTCTTTATATCCTCAGTCTTTGTACAATATATTGTATTTTCAATTAGATTCTTTTCATTGTTCATAAGTGCTTCACTTGAAATTTCTAAAAATAATTTATCAATTTCTGGAATAATATTATTTAGAGATATAAAAAGCGCCTTTTTATTATCTTGTCTAACTATTTTTATAATTTCTGAATCTAATTCTTTTTTTCAAATTTCAAATCTTATTGGCACTCATAATTTTTCATACTTTCCAAAACGTTTATAAAGTTGTCAGCTCTTTTTATCCACTTCAATTCTAATATTAGATCATTTTAGTATATTAGCAATTTTATCAACATACTCGTTCAGTTCAATAATTGGGGAATCAATCTGAAATATAACTATTTGAATTGGAGAGTAGATAGGTAACATAAATAAATTATTTTCATTGCTTAATAACCATATTGATATTAATATACATCTTTGAGAAAAACCAAATTCTATTTGATAAGTAAAATCTTTTATTCAATTTTTGTTTGTAAAGGTTATATTGAAGATCTTAGAAAAAATCTGCATTTGCGTATATGTCACATTTAATAATGCAGTTTCTTTGGTTGGAAGAAATACATCAAACGCATATTCAGTTTCTGCAACAGGCTTATTGGTCCAAGGTGGTCGAATAGTTTTTAATGTTGGGATTGCTAACCACTTCATAAAATCATTCACCATATCATTACAGCTTGATAACTCTCGCTCTACTTCTTCTCTAGAACTAAAAGCGGCATGGGCCTCAATAAAGAAATCATTTTCATTGGATCTCATAAAACCTCGAGTACTTCATCTGCGAAATATCGATCAAATTTGGAATACTTTTAAAGGAAGGTCATTATAAGTTTTAATCCATTTTCTGAACATTGGATATATGGCACTTTCTCAGGATGGACGAAGTATTATTGATTCTGTAACTTTATATATACCCTTCTCAAAAGAACAAATATTATCATTTATATGATCAAACTCTTTTGAAGAGACTAAAAAAGGGAAAATATGCCTTTTGTAGTTATATTTTTCAAACAGAATGTTTAAATATTGTTCAGCTATGTTTAAAATCTTATATCAATCAGGAAGCCAAATAATAGCACTTAACGGATAAGAAGAATCAATAATTCAAGCTTGTTCAAGAAGAATATTAAATTTATTTAGACTGAGAGATTGTTCAGGTGAATTTTCCATAATTAAAATTTTTAGTATTAATAAATCAGTCTATTATACAAAAAATTGTTGAAATTAATATGGGTACCAAACTTCAAAAAGAAGATATCATGGAATTTTTTGTAAGCGAACCATAAATAAATAAAGTCATACCGACTATCATTCAAATAATAATTCACCAAAATGTAAATCTTGTTGATAATTTTCACCAATAAAGACTTAATATGGTTGGAATCATCAATGAAGCACGAAAAGTTCAAATAAGAAGCATTAAATATAATATCTGAATGTTTGGAATTAATGCAATAGATATAGCGACAATCATTATAAGAATCATTGTAATTCTTGATATTAAAATAGCGTTTTTATCAGAAACATCTTTTTTAAATAAATGAAATAAATCTATAGCTCAAACGGAACTTGCTGCTGATAAAGCAGACATTCCTGCGGCAACCAAACCTGATAATATCATGAAAGAAAAAATATAAACACCAAATTGTGGTAAATAGTTTTTTATTAAAAAAATACCTGCCAATTGTGTCTGATTCACATTTATCGGTAAATTAGAACCAACTGCTGCAAATCATAAAATACCGAGTAATATTGGTACAAATAGAAAAAATAAAGCTCATAGCAAAAAAGATTTTTTAGCAATGCCTTCTTTCAGTGCAAATGCTCTTTGCCATTGTTGTTGATCTATAGTAATTCCTGACAATAGTGCTACACTTATAGGTATTCAAAAAGTCAAAGCAACATTCAAATCAAAAATATTACCAAACTTTCATGATACACCGCTGAATCAGTCAACGATGTTAACTAAACCACCACTTTTACTAATAACCCAAGGAATTATTATAATTCCAACAATTGTTATAAAGCCCGCTTTTATAGAATCGACAATTAATGATGATCGAAAACCATTGATTAAACTTAAAGATAAAATTATTATTCAAATAATTATAACTAGAATAGTTTTATCTATACCGGTAACTATATTTAATAATAAGAGTCCTGCTGTAACTTGTAGTACAACTGCGTAAATTTGAATAATAAAAATTGCAATTATGTATATATTTTGCATTTTTTTATCAAATCTAATTTTTATATATTCTGGCAATGTATACCCGTGACGAAATATTTTCTTCATCCTAGTTGCTAAAAATGAAAAAAGTACCAGAGCAAGAACATTTGGCAAGGTAAACCAAAATAGTCAGGGTAATCCTTGTTCATAAGCTTTTTGAGAAGCTACAAATAGGGCTGGTGCCCAAATCCATGCTGCTGCCACAGACACGCCTCCTAACAATACACCTACATTACGATTTGAAAGTAAAAAAGATGAAACAGTTTTATCTCATTTTTTACTTGTTACTTTGATTAAAATAAAACTAATTATCCAAAATAATAATAAGAACAAGAAGCCAAATTTGTTATCCATTATTTTTAATGTTAAAATGTTAAAATTTTCACCTCATCACTATTTCTTGCTTTTATTTCGTATCATCATTTTTCAATGGTTTTGTCTGAAATTACAATTCTATAAGGGATTCCTAATAAATCAGCATCACTGGCTTTTTGTCAAAATCAAAT
The DNA here is from genome assembly GCA_028691375.1 of Candidatus Altimarinota bacterium. Classification (GTDB taxonomy): domain Bacteria; phylum Patescibacteriota; class Gracilibacteria; order BD1-5; family UBA2023; genus STD2-258. Next base: position 34,977 of record JAQUZJ010000001.1, read on the forward strand.
ATCTCTATCATCTATAATTACTTCTTTTCATTCATTCTCAAGTTTTTTAGCGAACTCTAAAGCTTTTTGTTTATTGTCTCATATAATGATCAGATAATGACTGAATGGAGCTATATTTTCTGGCCAAACAAGTCATTTCTCATCAGCGAATTTCTCTGCAATTACTCACATTATTCTAGAAATTCCAATTCCATAACATCACATAACAATCTCATTTTGAATTCATTTTTCATCAGCATATTTTAATCCAAATGCATTAGAGAATTTAGTACTTAACTTGAAAATATTTCAAGTTTCACTTGTTTTTATGATTTTGTATTCATTGCTTCAACATTCTACACATTTAAATGTCTCCTCTACAATTTCATTATTATGAGCTTGTCAACATTTTTCACATACATAGACATTATCTTCACCAATTTCTAGAATAGTCTGGAATTCATAACTGTATTTTGAAAATACTCATCCAGAAGCAAATGTATATAGAGTATCTTTTCAAATTCATAATCTATCAAATATACGATTGTAGGCTCCATGAGCTTTTTCAAAATATATATCCAATTCTTCTTGATTCTTATGAAAGGAATACAAATCTTTCATTATAAATTCTCTTCCACGAAGAACACCTGATTTTGCTCTAGTTTCATTACGAAATTTGGTTTGGAATTGGTATACTTGACAATTATCCAAGTCTTTATAAGATTGTATGAATTCTTGCATTAAAGGGGTTACAACTTCTTCATGAGTTGGATTGAGTGCATATTGTTTATTCCCAGATCATTCAACTTTAAAAAGAACATCGACACTATCCCATCTTCACGTTTTTAACCAGCTTTCTTTTGGGCTAAATGATGACATAAGAATTTCTATAGCTCAAATTGAATTAAGTTCCTCTCTTACTATTTGTTTAATTTTTTCAAGTGTTTTAACTCCGTAATGAAGATAATTATAAGCTCAGGCAAGCTCTTGTCTTATATATCCCGCTTGTAACAATAATCAAGTTCATTTATTATCTGATCATCCAGGAACTGTTTTTAGTGTTTTAAATGGAAATTTTGAAAGTTGTAACATAATTTTATTGTAAGGGGATAATAGTCGAAATCAAATATATATAAATATGTTAAATAATCAAATTATAAAGAGAAAAAATTACATAAAAATTTTTAAAATAAAAATCACCCTTTGTTTTATATAAAGAGTGATTTTAAAAATATCTTTTGGTAGGCGAACCAGTACTTCCCCTTCCAGGGCATAAACTTCTCGCCCCGTAACCACTGATTTATTCTTCTAACTTTTAACTTTGAATTAAATTCAATAGTTTCAACTCCTGAAAGAAATGTAAAAATATATGTTTAAAATTTTAGAATTGAGTGTCCTAAAAAAGTTAGACTTGACACCCTATGTTGTATTGTATTATGAAAGTTTTTGCATAGAAAAATCTGAGGTAAAAAATTTAGTCCTCAGATTTTCGGGATAAGCCAAACTTCTCGCGCCAGTTCCGTTCATTATAACATTTTTTTGACAAAATGTCATTTTTGATTAGATTGATAGAAACTTAAATAAAAATAAAAAGCATTTTTCCTTTTTTACAAAGGATTTTTTATTATATATTTTTTATACAATGGCAGGTTCGATTGAGGAAGCATTAACAAAAGCATTACAACAAAAATGACAAAATGAATGCGATTTTATACAATCTTTAGAAACTATAAAAACTGAAGAGAATCCCATCTTAGTAAATAGAATTTCAGAAGAGGAAACAAATAGTTGAGCACAAATTACAGAAGTAATTGAGCAGGTTGTTGATGATATAGTTTATATCTTGGGTAATCGTGAAAAAAAAGATTACAGTCAAGAGGATATTAATACTGTATTTTTTAGAGCTATAGATAGAGTAGATTTTAAATTTCTTTCACAAAACAAAACAAGTCAAGATAAGGATAAATTATCTCTTTTATGAACTGATACAGAAAAAACTTCTTTATTTTCTTTGATTGAATCACCCACAACAGATTTGGATCTTATACTCTTTAGACAATCTGTCATAGAATATATGCTAAGCAATAGTTGTAACCTTAAGGAATTATATGAATTTAAAAAATGAGCTTATTTTTTTGTAAATGTTTTGAATGCTTTGTTGAGGCCAGAGGAAAAAGATCATGTGGAATACTCGGAGAAAGAAAAAACACCAAGAACTATTATACGTAAATTTGTAGAAGAATCTGAAGCAAATAATATAAATACTAACTATGTTAAAAAGGAATTAGAAAAAATAGAAAAAGAAAGAGAAAAAATGAGTTGGCATGAAAGAGAAAATGAGTCAGATAAAGATAAATTTAGAAGAGAAATTTTACAATATTTACATAAGTTTGATAAATGAATTAATTATTTAAATCAACTTATAGTTAGATTGGGTAAAATGCACATTGAACTTTTCAAAAAATTAGGGATTGATTTAGAAGAAGAAAGAAAAAAAATAGATATAAATTCTATACAAGATTTGATAAATTTGGTCAAAGAAGGGGATAAAGTTTTGTTTAAAAGAACTGAAGATATAAAAAAAATAGAAAATTTGATAGAAAAATTATGAGTTCTTGTTATGTTTGCACATTTAGTTGAAGAAGATAATTTTACTAAAGTAATTTATGATACTAATAATCCTCAACAATATGAACGCGGTTGGAATATTTTATATAAGAAAAAATCTAGCTGAACACGGGATAAAGAAACAAAAGAGCAAAAAGTTAATAATTCTTGTGCAGATTTACCTTGCTCTCTTCTTACTTGAAGTAATATGTGATGAAAGACATATTATCTAAGATCAAGTCTTTATATACAATTATGTGCACAATCTTTTGGCTATGTACCAGCAAAATGAGATGTGAATATGCATATTTATGATTGAATAGTTTATCTTGATAGAGCTTCAACAGATTCTGCAAATAACCTAAGTGCATTTTGAAGTGAGATTAAGCTTTGGAAAGAAGCTTTGAAAGTAGTAGAAAAAAAGAAAGGAAGAGTTTTTATTTTTACAGATGAAGCATTTTCAACAACTTCACCGGAAGATCAATCAAAACTTTTAAAGGCAATAACTCTTTATCTTAATGGTCAAAACGCAAGGATTCTTATGGCTACACATAGTGAAGAATTCATAGAATATGGTGAATTACAAAAACAAATTTGAGTTTATCATTTTGGAACTTGAATTTGAGATAATTGAGATATAACTTTTACTCATAAATTAAAAGAATGAAAAGATAATTCTCATGCTTTGGAAGTAGCAAGAAGAATGGAGTTATGAAATAATATTGTAGAAACTGCTGAAGTATATTTTGCAGATCAAAATGTTAGTAAAGTTTCTTCTGAAAAAAGGGAATATCCAGAAATATTAGAATATGATGAACATACTAGAGAAAAATTAAAAGGATTAAAATCTAGTTTTTTGGCTTTTTCACCAAGATCAAATGAATTGATTTTTAGGCAAGAGGAGCAAAAAAGACGGAATTCAACAAAAATTATAAAATATTTGGACTGGAGATTTGAACCTGAAGAATGAGGACGTTATTCATGATCATATTCTAGAGAAGAAAAAAAATATGAAGAAAGAAAACCTGTAGATACTATTTTTTCTGCTTTTAGTAAAGACAGAGATTTGATATATTATTGAGCGAGAGACCTATTGAATTCAATGGGGAAACATATTAATTTTGATTCTATTTTAAATGATACAATAAAAATGATGTTTTTCTCAAATTATTCTCCTAGTTCTGAAGATATAAAAGAAAGACAAAAATTGATGGAACAAATTATGAATGCGGATAAGTTTCAATATTACAATTCTTTATTTGGTTCTGTAAATCATTTTTTATGGCTTTCTAGATTTGACAATTTTGATGAAAAATATTTTTTAGAATTTAATAAATCTATTTTAGAAAAAGCTTATAAGAATGATCTAAAAAGATCTAACTTTTATTCCAATAAAGAGGTTTTACCAGTGTTTCTGGAAGTTTATATAAGAATTTTGTCATTAAGTCAAAAGTTGGGTGATGATAGTAAAATAATCTGAAAAGCATTAGAAAAACTTACTAATTTGAAAGAAATTTTTGAAGAAGTTAACGGAATATATATCACACTAGAAAATGATCATAATCAGGACAGGGAATTTTCTAAAAATAATTTAGAATTGAGTCAGGAAGAAAAAGAATGAATTTTAACAGAAAGAAGAAATAAGGGTATTAAAATATTAAATGAAATAAGAGAGGTAATTAAATCAGTTGCAGAAAATTATAATATCTCAGTAGGTGAATTTGATAGCATTGGAGTTGTGGTGAGAAAAGCTATTATTTTAATACATGAAGAAATATTTGATCAGATTAAACCGTTTTCAATTTTTGATGTTAATCATGACATTGTAAATGAAGAACTAAAACCAATTGAAAGATTTTTGAATACAGATGATTATAATTTTTATTGAGATAATTCTGTTCATGGCACCATTGTAATGCTTAGTTTAATTGATTGAAATAATTATTTGGAAACTCTAATAAATGAACTCAGGAGCTTTGATTCGGTTTATTTTCATTCCATTGCCAATTATTTGGAAGAGATTTTTGAATATTATACGGAGTGAATAAATACAGGTCAGGATATTCTCGCCAATATAAAAAATTATATGGATGATGTAAATAGTAACAATAGATATGGCACATGATTATCTTCCTATGGAAATAGGGAATCTAATGCGGATTTTGAGACAGAAAGCATGATTTCAAAAGAAGTATTAAAGATTTTTACAATATTTTGTATTGCTCATGCCATGAAAAATCAAGGATATGCCAAAGTAGATTTTAATTCTAAATGAGATCTAACTTTTACCAATCTTTGGAATATGAATCAACCAAAAAAAGAACAAATTCCAAATACAACTTCTTTTTGAGATGATAATAAAATTCAACTTATCACCGGAACAAATATGTCATGAAAAACACACTATATGAAATCTCTAATTTTTGCAATATTGTCTGCACATGCTACAGGTTATGCTCCTGCGGAAGCTGCAACAATGCCAATTTTTGATAAAGTTCTTTATATAGATCGTGTGGATTATTCTGTTGATAGAACACTTAGTTCTTTTTGAAATGAGATTGAATATTGGAAAAAATTGATTTGAAATATAGAAAAATGACAAAATGTCTTTATTTGTGTTGATGAAGCATTTTCCACAACCTCACCAAAATATCAGTCAGCCCTTACTTATGCTATTGCTGAATATATTTTAGCAAAATGACAATATCTCGCAATTGCTTCACATAATCATGATTTCATCGAAGTTTTTGCCAATACCAATGACGGAAATATTGAGACTTTTCACTTTAAAACTCATGTTGATGATGAGGGTAAAATATCTTTTGACTACAACCTTGAAAAATGACATGAAAAATCGAATGCCATAATGGTTGCCGATAAATTATGATTTCCAGATGAAATTTTGGAGTTAGCGAAGTTGATGTAGAAAAATATATTCTCATTAATTTGTTATTGTAGGTTTTCAAACTTTAATATATATA
>JAQUZJ010000048.1 GCA_028691375.1 Candidatus Altimarinota bacterium
TTTTATAAATCTTCAAATCCGACAGATAATATCCAAAAAAATCAAAAAATCCACTTAAGTTTGAGTTTTTATTTTGTCTTTACAGCACTGTTGATTTTTTTATTTGTTTTTTGAGTTATCTGCTCAATAGGAGGAATAATTATGAGATTTTTTGATATGCTACATTGCCAGAATTTTATAACATTAACCTTACCACCACCATTAGACAAAAAAACTCAAGGTTCAGAAGTTCTACATTTACAAACATAGGGCTCGTTTTCAAAAAAATCTGCTGGACAATATGGAGGCATAATTTATTTTATTATTATTAAAGTATTTCATCAATCATATCGTTAAGTTTATCTTGAGCTTTATTTTTGTATTCCGTTTCATCTTCCAAAGCTTTTTTGCTTATAAGTTCAGCTTTTTCATAATTTTCTTGTATTTTTTTAAGGTCTTTTTTTGAAACCTGTTTAAATCTTCAACTAGAAGGTGGCGTAAAATCTCAAGCTCACATAGAAAGCATTCTAAAATAATAAAATAAAAAATTCAAGTAAAAAAAATTTTTATCTTCTCAATTTAACTTCTCATTGCTCTTTTTAATACTGTTCATATAGTCTTAAAAAAAATTTTCAAATCAAGTAAAATACTCCAATTCTCAATATAAAAAATATCAAGCTGTACTTCTTTATCAAAATCATTTTTTTCTCTACCGTTAATTTGAGCCATTCAGGTAATTCATGGTTTGATTGTGAGAACTCTTTTTTGATGTTCTTTGTATTGTTCTACTTCTCTTGGTTGATGTGGACGAGGTCAAACGAGTGACATATTTCAAATAAGCACATTAAAAAGCTGGGGTAATTCATCAATAGAATATTTTTCGATAAAAGTTCAAATTTTAGTTTTTCTTGGATCATTTTTTATTTTATAAAGTGGTCATTTTCTAGCATTTTGTTTGGTTATAAGCTCTTTTTCTAGCTTAAGAGCTTCATCTTCTTCTGGTTTAATTCAATAAGAATCTTTTACACAATATTTCCATTTTAGATATCTAAATTTATATAAATTAAAAATCTTTCAGTCTCTTCATATTCTTCTATTTTTAAAAAAAACTGGTCAATCCGGATCTTCTATTTTGATTAAAATGGAAACCAAAAACATAAAAGGAAATGAAATTATTATTCAAAATATACTTCCGAAAATATCAACCAATCTTTTAAAGACCCTTCACCATGAATCAAGTCCAATGCTTTTTATTTCAACCACGGGAATTTTGCTTATAAAAGAAAGCTCTGTGTTTGATTTTGTAACATCAAAATAATTGGAAATATACCTGTATCTTATGCCATAAGTACGGGAATAATCAAAAATTTGTTCTAGTTCTTCTTGTATAAAATCGGAATCTATAATGAGAATTTCATCTACATTTCTATTCCTTGCAAGTTCAAAAAAATCTTTTAATCATCCAAAATATTTAAAAGGGAAATTTTTTATTTCTTTTTTGTTAATATAGCCAATAATATCATAAATTCCAGAATCTTTTATGTCATCTAAAATTTCAGAATAATCATTTTTTACAATTAAAAGTAGTTTTCTCTTTTGTAAAAATCACTTATTCATAAAAATTTCTTGAATTTTATTTAAAATGAATCTTTCAATTATGATAGATCAAATAGAAATCAAAAATGCAAAAAGTATAATAAGTCTAGGAATATCAGTACTATAAAGGTATTCTCTTGATAAATAAACTATAGCAATATAAAGGATAAACCAATAAAAAGAAAGTCTGATAATGTCTAAAATTTCTTTTATTTTAGAATAATAGAGTTTGAGTCTATAAAGTCATCAAATTGCAAAAACAATAATATAAAGAAGTGCTCAAAGAAGCGCAAATCCCAAAAGTTTTAGGTCTACAATAGTTTTTATAGGAAGGTGGACTCAGGGAATTAGATCAGAAACAAGTCTTATATTTTTGGCTATAAAAAAGGCACAAAATACCATTAAGAATTCTAATGGTATTTTAATTATTCAAAAAATAAGTTCGTGTTTTTTCATAATTCACCTTTTAAAACTTATTCGAATTATAAAAATAAAATATGGTAAATCAAATTAATAACACCTAAAAACAATTGAAATTATTAATTTATACCTATAATGAAAGAGCTTAAAACTAATTTTCCCTATTTATGTTAAAAAAATTTCTTGTAAAGGCTAAAAAAGAAAATAATGAATATTTGAATTTTTTCATAAAATTAAACATTTTACTGGCTTTTTTAGTTCTTGTCTATTTGTTTTATAAAATAATAAATATCATTTGAGTTTTTATTTTAGCTTGTTTCTTGAGTTTGGTTTTCTCTCCATTTTTAAACAAAATGAATAAACATAAAATCCCTGATTGGCTGGGCATAATTTTTATTTATCTAATATTATTAATATTTATTTTTATAGTTACTGTTGCTGTTATTCCTATTTTTATTGATAAAATAACTGCTTTTATAGATTTTTTGGGTTCTGGAATATTGAATATAAAAGATATTTATACGGAAAATTGAATATATGGTTTTTGATTGCCTCCACTTTTGGAAAAAATTCTCACTGGAGCATTAAAGAATGTTGACTTAAATATAGTTTTTAATTTTTTACAAAATAATTTTGCTTCAATAGGTTGATTTTTATGAAATAATTTTGGAACAATAGCATCAAGTGGTATTTGAGTAATTTCCTCTATAACAGGAATTATTTTTAATATTTTCTTGATGTTCATCCTAAATCTGTTTATAATCTTGGAAAGACAAAATATCAAAATACTTTTTTATGATTTATTACCATATAAAGCTACAAAATACCTAAAAAACAGAGAATGAGAAATTATAAACTCCCTATATTATTGGATTAAATGACAATTAATTCTGATGTTTGTAATGTTTTTGATTACATTCTTGGGATTAAATTTTCTTAGGCTTTTTGGAATTAATATTGATGGAATTTTTACCTTATCTCTTATTACTGGACTTATGGAATTTATTCCTATGGTCGGTTTTATAATTTCAATTTTGACAGCAATTGCAATATCTGCTCAAACTTGATTTGTTTGATTAATAGCAGTTTTAATACTTTATGTTATTTTACAACAGCTTGAATGAAATATTATAGTTCCTTTTTTAATGAAAAAAAATCTTAATCTTTCTCCTGTTTTTGTTCTTATTGTTATGACAGTTTGATGAACTCTTTATTGAATACTCTGAATGATGCTTGCAATTCCTATAGCTACCATTATACAAATCTTCATCAAGGATTTTATTGAACGGAAAAGTAAATAAGGAAAGATTAAATAAACATAATTCTGGACTTAACCCATAATGACAATCAATTTTAATTTGTAATTATATAATCCCGTGTTTCACTTAGAAGAAATAAAAAATAAGAATTATTGGAATGATTTTGTTGTTAATAATTTTGAATTTTATAGTTTCCTAGATAGTTGGGAGTGGTGAGAAATGAATGAGCTTGAAGATAATAAAATCTTTAGGTTTTGAATTTTTGAAAATGAAAAACAGGTTGGAATTATTATGCTTATAAAAGTCATTGCAAAAAGATGAACCTATTTTTTATCGCCTCATAGTCCACTTATAAAATGAAATTATTTTGAAATTTTTTCACAAATTTTACCAGAAATTAAAAAAATTGCAGATAGAGAAAATATTTCTTTTTTGAGAGTAAATTGAGTTACAGAAAATACAATTGAAAATTTAGAAAACTACAAAAAAATCTGATTTATATTTGCTCCAATGCATGCACACGCTGAGGAAACTCATCTTCTTGATTTGACCAAAACAGAAGAAGAATTATTAAAAAATATGAGATCAACTACAAGATATATAATCAATAGGGCCAAAAAAGAATGAGTACAAATTATTCAAAGCAATGACGAAGAATCAATAAATAAATTCATAGAATTACATCTTTTACATGCCTGAAGAACAAACGGAAAACACAAATATCATGCTTTCACTCCAGAATATGTAAGGAATCTTTTTAAAGTTTTTAATCCAAATGATATTACTTGTATGAAAGCAATTTATAATAACTTTGTTGAAGCGAGTCTTGTTACTGTCAAATTTGGTAAAAATTGTGTTTATTATCTTGGGGCATCTGATATCAAAAATCCAAAGTTTTCTCCAGCCTATCTTGTTCAATGGGAAGCTATCAAAAAGGCAAAAAATGATTGATGTACGCTTTATAATTTTTGGTGAGTTGCACCAGAATGATCAAAATGACATCCTCTTGATGGAGTTTCGTTATTTAAAAGATGATTTTGATGATATGATTATTACCTCACACATGCACATGATTACCCTTTTAATAAGAAATATTGGATTACCTATATAATCGAAACTATAAGAAGAATCAAAAGAGGATATTTTTATATTAAACCTACAGAAAAATCTTAAAAATTGAGAGTATTGAGATTTATGGATAGTTTTTCAGATGTTTCTTACCTACTCTATATCCTTCAAATAAAACAAACAATATGGCGTTTCAAAGTATTTATGATATTCGGATGAGTCATCTATACAAAGGTCTATTCATTTTTCTTTACAATAAATAGCTTTCGTGGCATTCCATAAATCTGTATCAATATATGGATGATCTTCTTTTATATAAGAAATTGGTGTTCATAATTTTTTGTGGTAATCGGAAATTGAAAAATAGTTTGTCCAAGAAATACCAAATTTTTTTAAATCATTATCAATTTTAGAAGTCCAGTGTTTTCCTGTTAAAATATGTACTTCTCATCCAGCCTCAATAACAGCTTTACTCAAAAAAGCAAAAATTTCTGGGAGAGCATCAATCACGCCATGTATATCAATCGCAATCTTAAATATTTTATTTTCTTTCATATTATAGTATTTTTCTTTTAAAATTTTCTAAAAAATTTCTGGTTCATCTTCCTTCAAAAAGAATTACCACATCTTTTTTTGACAAATCTTCCAATTCTTCATAGCCTCAAATAAGTTTATTCATATCAAAATTGGATTTTTTTAATCATTCTATTACAAGTTTTTTATAATTTTTACCAACAAGAAAAATGTAGTCCAATCAAATATTAGCCAAATTTTCTCATATTTTTTTATGAATGTTTTCAGTTTCCAATCCAAGTTCAATTATGTCATCTAAAACTAAAATTTTGTTTTTGTTTTTAAAAAAAGATAAGGTTTCAGTTCATTTTATCAATCAAGTTTCATTTAAATTATATGTGTCATCTATAAGAATAATTCAGTTTTTTAATTTTATAACATTCATAGTGGCTTTGGGCATTTCAAGGCTTGAGATAACTTGAGCAATGTCAGTAATAGGAATTCATTGGTCCAAAGCATAAGCTATAACTCAAGTAAGATTAAGAATATTATGAGTTCATATTATATTTGTTTCAAAAATAAATTCGTGTGTACCATATCTAAAATCAAAAATCGTTTTTCAATTATCGATTTCTATTATTTGGCTCAATGCTTTTGCATCAATGTTTGTAAGAGCATAGGAAACAATTTTTAATCCTTCTGGAAAATCTAGATTTTTACAAAAATCATTGTCAAAATTGATATAAAGTTTTCCTCAATTTTTTAATACTTTTCTCATTATTTCAGATTTTCATTTTATTATATTTTCCTGACTACCAAATAATGAAATATGTTGAGTATTTATTCAGGTTAAAAAAGCGTCTTTGTGATCAACTATTTCTCAAAGCAATGCTATTTCTCATATTCTATAAGCTCACATTTCAGATATAAAATATTCATAATTTTCATTTAATGATTCAAGAATTGTTTCTGAAACTCACATTTCATTGTTTTTGTTTTCAGGAGTGGCCAATACTTTGTATTTTACTTTTAAAATCTGATACAAAAATTGTTTTACAGAAGATTTTCAATAACTTCAAGTTATTCAGATTTTTTTGAGATTATCAAATTTTTTAATTTTATTTTGTGCATTTATTATTACTTTATTTCTCAAATATTTGGTAATTGGTAAAGTCAAAATATTGCCTAAAAAAAGAAAAATAGGAGTAAATATTAATATAAAAAAAACCAGAGAAAAAATGTTTTCTAAACCAATTTTATAACCAATAATCAAACTTGATATTTGCAAAAGGATTCAAACAAAAGAAATAAGAATGAATCTTTTTGTAAATTTTGGTGTTACTAAGTTTTTTTTATAAAATTTCCGAGCCACTAAAACAAACTCAAAAGTTAAGTATAAAAGTATTAGAGCATAATATATAGAAAATGATATAACTCACAAAATTTCAGGAGAAGGACTATATAATCAGAATATTTTTGTTTTAAAAGTAATTAAAAAATAAGTAAAAACAGCAAAGAAAAAGATAAAAAGAAAATAAAAACCATTGTATATATTAAAAATGGATCTAATTCACTCTGGACTTCAAAAAAATTCTTTTAATCTATCAAATCTGTAATCTTTCATTTGGATAATTTTTCACCAAAAAAATATATTTTTCAAAAAAACAGCACCAAAAAGGATTAATAATAAAAAAACATTTACTTTCATAATTACAAATTATCTTTTAAAACTTCAAACAATCTTTCTGGATTTTGCAGGTGAATTCCGTGTTTTTCGCCGTCTAGGATAATCATTTTCGAATCTTTTACAAGCTCATTCATAATTTTGCCATCTTTCAGTGGCGTGTAGGTATCTTTTTCTCACCGAATAAGTAAAGTTGGAATTTTTATATTTTTTAATTCTTCCTTCAAATTTCATTCTAGCATATTCAAAAACGTCTTTTTTATAAATTCGTTCTCACAATTCAAATAATCCTGTCATCAAATAGCTCTATAAAAAAGATTTCTCAATTTTTCATACAGAGGAATTTTTTTGAAAGTTTTCCCAATTTTCGCAATAATTTTAAAGATTTTTTGTTTTAAAGTTGGAGGTCATTTTATTCAAGCTGCACCATTTAAAATAAGTTTTTTTATTTTTATACCTCATCTTGTAGCCAATTTTATAGAGATTCTTCCTCAATTTGAATGACCCAAAAGTATCAAATTATCAATTCAAACTTTTTTTACAAACTTTTCTACAAAACCTGCATAATCATCAATAGTATAGACTTTGTCAATCTCGGTATCTCAAAATCAAGGCAAATCTGGAATAAAAACATTATATCAAAGTGAACCAATTTTTTTTCAAATTTCTTGCCAACTTTTTGAGCTTCATCACCATCAATGAAGAATCAAAAAATCACCTTTGTTAATTTTATTTTCAAAAGCCATATAATAAGTTTTCAGTCAATCAATTTCTATAATTTTTTTTTCCATAAAATAAAAGATATAACGAATGAACTCATTCTATTGTTTTTATAGATTTTTCAAGATTTATTGAAAATTTAGCTTTGGAAGCCAAGTTTTACAAGGTGAATTATTTAAAATTTTTTAATTTTATATTTGGTGATTTTTTTGTTATATCAAACAGTAGGTTGTTAGAAACTTTAATATTAGATTTTATGAAGGTTGATCTAACTAATATTAAGCATATCTTAGATAATTACTAACATATAAGTAAGGTTTACATTGAGATTATATAGACTTTTAATATAAAAACAATAAAAAATTATTTCTATAATTACCTTATAAAACTAAATTAAAAAAATAACCTAAGATAATAATAAAAAATCAGACAACACCAAAAAAAGTTAAAAGAAGTTTCATTTTCATTACTTTTTTAAGTATTAGAAATTCTGGTAAAGATAATCATACAACTGCCATCATAAAAGCAAGTCAAGTTCAAAGAGGAATTCATTTTGCGATAAGTGCTTGAATTATAGGAATTACACTTGTTGCATTTGCATACATTGGAATTCAGAGAATTACAGCAATTGGAACGGCAAAAGGATTTTCTTTTGTTATGTATTTTTCAAAAAATCAAGTTGGAATAAATCAGTGAATTACTCATCAAATTGCCACTCATAGTATAACATAGGGCATTATTTTCCAGACCAGAGCAAAACTATCTTTACTAACCTGTTTTACAAAATTTCTCAATTGTATTTCTTCTCTTTCAATTTCATTTGATGTTCAGTTATTCTTCCATACAAATTCTGCAACCTGATTCTCCATTTTCAGTTTTCCTATCACAAATCAACCCAATATTCAAAGAATCATTCCAGAGACAACATAGATTACTGTTACTTTCCAACCAAATAATCAGATAAATAAGGCAACTGCAACTTCATTAATAAGAGGAGAAGTTATAAGAAAAGTAAAAGTTATTCCAAGTGGAATTCATGCCTTTAAGAATCATACAAACATAGGAATACTTGAACAACTACAAAATGGGGTTACTGCTCAAAATAATGCTGAAAGAAAGTAATCAAATCAATAAAATTTGTTCTTTGCTAAAAAATCTCTTATTTTTTCAAT
>JAQUZJ010000002.1:0-11457 GCA_028691375.1 Candidatus Altimarinota bacterium
AACTTCGTCACGGATTCCAGCAAAATACAAGTCTGTATGATTTCAAATATAATTTTTATTCAAAACATAACTATAATATTGTAAGTCATTGGCTATAACTTTGTGTCATTTTTCTTTGAAATATCTTTATATAATAAAATCTGCAAAATCTTTAATATCTTTCACTGTTAAACTAGCTTGAGCATTCAAAGACCTAGGCATTTTATTATTTAATTCTATCAATATTTCAGAAGTTTCTTTATTTAAAGACAACTTTCATATAATTTTATCAGTAGAAACTCCTATAATTTCAATTATTTTATTTCTATCTTTATCTGGAATAAAAAATAATGTTATTGTTTTTTCTTTTGAATTATCATTGATTCATAAATGAATTTCACTATATCTAATTAAATCTAACCAAATACTTTTTCACTTTTTAAACTCAATTTTTAATCATTCAAATTGAGCATCCCAATATCTTCCTGTATTTTCATCTATTCACAAAATATGACAAATATCTCAATCATAATTACTATTATTTTTTACAAAATCTCAATATAAATTAACTTTATATTTTTTTAATAATTCTTTTAATTTTTCTATTTTATAAATCATTAAATAATTCATTAAGAGTTATATTTAAAGCTTTTGATAGCTTTTCAATATTTTCTAATGTTAGATTTTTTTCTCATCTTTCCACATTTCATATATATGTCCTGTGTAATTTTGCTTTAAATCATAAAGATTCCTGTGAAAGATTTCTTTCATTTCTTAATATCCTTATTTTTTCTCAAAATTTGATTTTTATATCCATATATTTTTACATCAAAAAATAGCCTCCATTCTATTTAATGATGACTATAAATCTACATGCTATAAATAGCAATATTATATTTTATTTTCTAATTTTATAATATTTAGTAATTCTTTCTTTACTCTTTTAATCCTAAGATAATCTCCTCCGTTCTTTACATGAATATATGAAGTTATTTCAGTTCTATCATCAAACTCAACCTTTCAAAATGAAATTAAAACTTTTCAAATTTCACAAAAAGAATCTCAATATTTTTTGGCATTTTGAATAGATAAATCAAGTATTTTCTTGATTTCATTAACATCATTTGTTTCAAGAGATATTACATCTGAATATTTTATTTGCATAATTTATAAATACTTATTAAAAATATAAAGAACAATTGTTTGAAGTAAAAAAATTATTATTTCCACCAAACAACATCTTCATTTCAATACTTCATTTCCTTTTCAATTACTTTATCGGTCCATTTTTTTGAACAAAAATGAATATTTGGTTTGTTATTATCTAGTCATAACTGATTTTGTTTTTCAATAAAACTTTCTATTATAGAAACTTCATAATTTAAATTTAATTTAAAGTAATTTTCTACTTCTTTATATAAAACTAGATATTTTTCTCCCCAACTCCTATATAATTCTGTATTTTTTCAAAAATAAACATAATATATTAAAGCTAAAATTGAAATTCAAAAAGAAAAGTAATCTAGAATTTTTGATAAATTATCTATAGTAGAACAACCAGAAAGGTAAAATGAAATTAATGTTAGTATTAAAGGTATTGATAACAATGATAATTGCAGAAATATAGACAAATCATGTGATTTAAGATAAATCTTGCTTTGATGTGCTAAATTTTCTCATATATTTTGTAATTGTCTTTTTATATTTTCCATAATTTCTTAATTAGATTTTAAATAGTTAATAGTATGTTCTTCTGAAATATTTAAATTTTTATAAAATTCTAATAATTTAAAATTTATTCTCTCTTTATTAACATAATATTGAATACAATCATATTGTGGCAAATCTATAATATTACAATATGATTTAATATTATCATAAATGTAATCTAATACATTTTTTAATAAATCAATATATAACATATCTTTATTACATTTTTCTTGAATTGCATAATAAATTAAGCATTCTAATGTATATGATTTTATTTTTGAAGTATTTTTATTCTTGTTCCAATATTTTATTATTTTTATAATTCATTTTAGTTTTCAATTATAATTATTTTCACTATTTAATTCATCTATTTTTTCTTTATCTACTTTTGGATTTGTTTTTTTCCAAATAAGATTATTTCATCAAGCGGGAATTAAAAGATAATCTTCATTCCTTACTCAAGTATATGGAACACAATCAATTGTTAAGCTATAAGATGATAAATTAACTGTATAACATTCTCAATTTCTACTATGTTTATTTGTTGTGGCATATGTTTCTCAAATTATTTTTCAAATATGATTTATTAACTGTATTGGTGAAACATAATATTTATAGTTTTCATATGTACAAAAATTTTTTAGTTGATGATTATTGTAATCTCAAGTTAAAAATATTTTAATTCAATTATTTGAGTTTTCAATCTGAGTATTTGAAAAATTTATATTAAAGAAAATATCTAAATCATCTATTGGATCTATTTTTGTTGAACGAGAATAAGAACCAGTTAAAAAACTACTACTAATTATACTACTTTTACATTTTATAGTTTCTCTTATCTTGTTTCAAGATATAGAAACTTGAAAAGTATTTTTTGGTGAAATTTCGTTTATAAATGTTTCAAATTTCATTTTTTTATCCCTTAAAGATAAAACATACTCTTTTAACTTAATGCTCTATATCTCCATATTCATCAACTTCAAGCTTTTCATCTGTTTCATTCCATATTTTTAACTATTATAGATTTTAGCTTGAATCAGACTTTTTGAGCTTCTGCCATACAATGGAATCCCAGTGGAATCCATTCACTATTGTGATATTTATCTCAGATAATTATTCACACATATCAACCCGATTTTAATAAATCAAAACTGTTTTGCAAAACTTTATTGAACATCTTTAGAAATTCATTCAAGTTTCAAGCATTTGATAAATCTTGTTTTTTATCACTAAATTTGATTATATCAAAATATGGAGGATGAAGAAGAATCAAATCAACGGATTTTTTATTTTGAAGAGTTAAATAAGTTTTGATTCTATTTGCAGTAAGTTTTGATGCAGAATTACCAAGTATAAATTCTTTTTTAATTTTTTCCGAAGTAATTAATTCTCGCGCTCTACTTATAAGTTCTTCTTTGATGTCAACTCAAATTATATTTCTTTCAAGTTTTTCACATTCAATAGCAGTTGTAGAGCTTCATAGAAAAAAATCAAGAACGTATTCTCATTTTTTTGTGTATCTTTGAATTAATTGATTTGGAATTTGAGGTATAAAATTACCGTGATAAAAATTTGAATGTTTTCAGCTCTTATCTCTTTCATTTATAATCCACAAACTATCAGTCAAAATATTTTCATATTTTTTCCAATTTTCTCAAGTTAAATCAAGGTCATTAAATTTTGGCATTTTTTTATTTTAAAATTAATAAATTGTTGTTAGTTAAAGTTTGTTCCTGTAGTAGCAAAATAAAATCTGAAAAATTTAAAATATAATATCTTCATCTTCTTGATTTTTGAAAATTACCTTTTTAAACTTTATTATAAGGAATAATTTAATAAAACTTTCCTCATAGTCAAGGAAAGTTTTATTAAATTTAATTTTTTTATTCCGTCATCTTATCCACAACTCCCGAATCCATTTCTCATTTTTCAAAGTAATTTACCTCACATTTTCACCATAATCATCTATGATTGTCTTCAGCTTCAAATTCAGCTAGTTTGTAAGAATTTCTAATTTTTTTTGGAATTATCGAAAAATCGGTCCAAGAAAAAGCATATCAATCGGCAATCATACTTTTATTTATATCAATGGAAGTTTCTTTATCAATTAATCTTACGACATTTCTACATCATTTATAAGTATCTTTGCAAAGATCACTTCAATAAAATTCAACTTTTAATTCTCTTTCATTTTTTCTTATTTTTTCCATTACATTTTGGGATTCATCATAATAGCAATGGATAATTTGGTTTATTCTGTCAAAGTCTGGTGTATTTATTCACATTATTCTTACATTTGGGATTATTTCATTTTCCCCACATTTGAGGCTGATAGTATCTCAATCATCTACATCATCTATATAACAAGTTTTTTCTGTTCAAATTTTTTGTATTTCCTTGTTTATTGTTATTTCTTCAGCAAAAGTAGTATTTCAGAGAATAAATAGCACCATAAAGGTTGTACAAGCACTTATGGTTTTTCTTAGCATTTTTATTTTTATTTTTTAGTTTCTAATATAGGGCTATTGTATTATATTTCAATATATTAGGCAAATATTTGAGTTTGTGCAAAAAAAGTAAATTTTATTTTTGACATATCAATATTTTTTCATAAAATGACCGAGCTAAAAATTTAATAGCATATTTCAAATATATAAATATTGCTTGAGAATTATGTTAGCTTACCTTACTATTAGTTAGTAAGAAAGCGTAACCTCTGATTATTTTTTTACTTTAAAGAACAAAATGGCTTGACTAATTTGAAGAAAATTAGAGATGACAAGAATATCAAAAGAAAATAAAATGATTCCTGTCACTCTTATTAAAGTTCCTGAAATTAAAGTTTTCCAAGTGAAAACTAAAGAAAATGACTGATATGAAGCTTTAGTTTTAGAAATAAATGAACACAAAAAACCTTACAGAAAAGAAGTAACTATTGATTCAAAAAATAGTGAATTTAAAACTTGAGACATTGTTACTCTAGATATTTTGGAATGAGTTAACATAGTTGATGTTACAGGTATTTCAAAATGAAAATGATTTGCTTGAGCAATGAAAAGATGGAATTTTTCTTGAGGACCATGAAGAGTTGGTTCAAAATTCCACAGAGCATTATGATCTATTGGTACAAGAAAACCAAGAAGAACTAAACCAGGTAAAAAAATGCACTGACATATGGGTACAGATACTATAACTTTAAAAGATATTTCTGTAGAAATCATTAATAAAGATTTAAACGTTGTTGCTTTGAAAGGACCAATTCCTGGAGCAAGAAATTCTTATGTTACAATAAATTTTTAATTCTTATAAAAATCAAAAATGGAAGCAGTATTGTATAATGATAAATGAGTAGAAAAAGGTAAAATCGAACTAAACGAGAAAGTTTTTGGTGTAGAAATTAAACCTTCTTTGATTCACAGACTACTTATGCTACAAAGATCAAATGCAAGAGTCAATTTGGCACAAATCAAAACTAGATGAGAAGTAAAATGATCTACTCGCAAAATCTATAAACAAAAAGGAACATGAGGTGCTAGAGCCTGAGCTTCAAGATCTCCAATTAGAAGATGAGGTTGAGTTGTTTTTGGTCCTAGAGGTAATAGAAATTTTACTGTTTCTATGAATAGAAAAGAAAGAAGAGCGGCTTTATTTTGTCTACTTTCTTCTAAAGCTCAAAGTTCTTCTGTGAAAGTAATCGAAAATCTAGATAATAGCGTAGAAGCAAAAACTAAAAGTATGGTTTCTGTTTTTAATAGTATGAATGCTACTTATGCAACTGTAGCTTTGAATAAACAAGAAGTTAATGCTATGAAAGCGATTAGAAACATTCCTAATGTTAAAGCAATTTATGTAAATTATTTAAATCCTGCTGATTTATTAAAATACAAGGATTTGGTATTTACAAAAGCTTCTTTGGAAGAATTAAACTGAATTTATTTATAATATTTAGTGTTATGCAATTAAAGGATATACTAAAAAGACCAATAGTAACTGAAAAAAGTAAAATATTGGAACTAAAATGAAAATATACTGTTGAAGTTGATGCGAAAGCTAACAAAACTCAAGTTAAGCAGGCTTTTGAAAGAACCTATGCAGTAAATGTTGAAGGTGTGAATATTTTAGTTAACAGAGCTAAATATAAATACGCTAAAAAGGGAACAGTTGTAAAAAGACCTACTCTTACAAAAGCAATGGTTACTCTTAAAAAATGACAAAAGATAGATTTTGTTAATTTAAAAATTAAAGATTAATTAATAAAGATACTTATATTATGTGAATAAAGAAATTTAAACCTACAACTCCTTGAAGAAGGCATATGACAGGACTTACATTTGAAGAACTTACAGTTACTAAGCCATATAAGCCTCTTGTTATTAAATTAAAAAAACATGCTTGAAGAAACAGCGCTTGAAGAATCACTGTAAGACATCAAGGTTGAGGACATGCACAAGCATATAGATTGATTGATTTTTACTTTTTAGATAAAAAAGAAATTCCAGCTAAAGTTGAAACAATTGAATATGATCCATATAGAACAGCTTTTATAGCTTTGGTTTGTTATGTTGATTGAGAAAGAAGATATGTTTTAGCTCACAAAACTATGAAAGTAGGTGATACTATAATAACTTCAGAAACAGCTAAGCCAATCGATGGAAATAGGTTATTAATCGGAGAAATCCCAACTTGATTTACTATTTATAATGTTGAAGCAATTGTAGGACAATGAGCTTCTATGATAAGATCTGCTGGATCTTATGGTACAATAGTTTCTCAAGAATGAGAATATACTAATGTAAAATTAGCTTCAGGAGAATTAAGAAAAGTACACAAAAAATGTTATGCAACAGTTTGAAAAGTTTCAAATCAAGATCACAGTGCAGTTGTAATTTGAAAAGCTTGAAGATCAAGACGGAAATGAATCAGACCTACGGTTTTGGGTAAATCTATGAATCCAGTAGATCATCCACACTGAGGTTGAGAATGACATTCTCCAATATGAATGAAAGCACCAAAAACGCCTTGGGGAAAACTTGCACTATGAGCTAAAACAAGAAGAAGAAAAGATACAAGCAAATGGATAATAAAGAATAGAAAAGGACAAAAAGTTAAATAAAATATTAGTTTTATAATAAATTAAATATGTGAAGAAGTCTAAAAAAATGACCTTACATTGATGAAAAACTTTTAAGCAAGGTTAACAAATTAATCGAGTCTTGAAAGAAAACTGTTATAAAGACATGGGCAAGAGATTGTACCGTTATTCCTGAATTTGTGGGTTCTACATTTGGAGTATACAATGGTAAATCTCATATTCCTATTTTTGTTACAGAAGAAATGGTTGGTCATAAATTATGAGAATTTTCTATGACTAGAAAATTTATAGCTCATGCAGGTAGAAAGAAATAGTTTATTTAAAGTAAAATAATTTATTATTATGAAAGCTCTCGCTAAAAATGTAAGAATATCACCAAAGAAAGTAGCAGTTGTTGCCTCTTTAGTTAGATGAATGGACGCTCAAAAAGCTTTGGATCTCCTAAAGTTTATGCCAAAAAAATGAGCAGATGTTTTATACAAAGTTGTTAAATCAGCTACTGCAAATGCAATGCAAAATGACTGACAAAAGATGGAAGACTTGAAAGTAAATACTGTTGTTGTTAATAAATGAATTGTTTATAAAAGATGACATGCTATTTCAAGAGGTAGATATCGCAAACAGTTAAAAAGAACTTCCAATCTTACAATCGAATTGGGAGTTAAATAAGTTTATTTTAGTAATTTAAATTTTATTTTATGGGTCACAAAGTTAGTCCAGTTGCTTTTAGAATAGGATACATAAAAACTCGGAAAAGTATAGGATATTACAACAAATCTAGTTATTGAGATAATGTTTCTTTCGATGTTCAATTAAGAATTACCGTAAAAGACTTTTTAAAGTGAATTCCAGTTTGAAACATTTTTATAAACCATACTAATACTGATATTAATGTTGTTGTTTATACTTCTAAAATTGCCTTAGTTACATGAACTAATAACGAAAATACAGAGAAATTACAAAATATACTTACAAAAAAATTTCCTGAAAAGAAATTTAGCATAGATGTTAAAGAAGTTAAAAAACCTGAAACTAATGCTAATATAGTTGCATTCAATATTGCAAGACAGATAGAAAAAAGATTGCCATACAGAAGAGTTGTAAAAAATATTGTTACTAAAGCAATGGAAAAAGGAGCATTATGAATAAAGATAAGAGTTTCTTGAAGATTAAACTGAGTTGATATTGCAAGATCTGAAGTCTATAAAGAATGAAATATTCCTTCTCAAACAATAAGATCTGATATTGATTATACAACAGAAAGAGCTGATACAATTTACTGAGTTATAGGAGTAAAAGTTTGGATATATAAATGAGATATATTCAAAAAAAGTAATACTAAATAAGGAATAAATAATAAGTGCAAAGTTGTAAAAAAACTTGACATTTAATTAAAAAAATTATACTTAATAAGCTTTAAAAATGTTACAACCAAAGAAAACTAAATATAGAAAAGCTCAAACTTGAGTTTTAAAAGGTGTAGCCACTAGATGAGCCAATAGAGCTTTCTGAGATTATGCTATAAAAACAGTTGAACAAGGATTCATCACATCTAGACAAATAGAGGCTGCCAGAAAAACTATAGTTCGTTACTTGAGAAGAGGTTGAAAAATGTGGATAAGAATTTTTCCAGACAAGCCTTATACTAAAAAACCTTTAGAAGTACCGATGGGTTGAGGAAAATGAAGCGTAGAAATGTATGTAGCTCCCGTAAAACCTGGTAGGATAATTTTCGAATTATCATGAATAGCACCAGAACTTGCGAGGGAAGCTTTTAGACTTGCTTCTCACAAATTACCTGTAAAAACTAAAATTTTAGTTGATTAAAAATTAAAAAAAGAACAATGAAAGGATTAGTTGAAATCAAAGAAAAAAAACATCTAAGAGCAATGGATATAGATGCTTTAAAAAAAGAACTAAAAAATGCAGAGGAATCTCTGTATGCATTACAAATGAAACTTAAATCAAACGAATTGAAGCAACCTCATTTAATAAGAGCACACAGAAGATATGTTGCTTTAATTACTACTTTAATGTGAGAAAAGATTTTTGAATAATTATTTTTAATTTAATTTAAGATGAGAACAAAAACTGGAGTTGTTGTAAGTACAAAAATGGATAAGACAATCGTTGTTAATGTTGATACTTATGAAGCTCATCCAAAATATAAGAAAAATTATAAAGTGTCTAGCAAATTTTATGCTCATGATGAAAATAATGAATGTAAAACTTGAGAGACAGTTACTATAAAAGAGACTAGACCTTTAAGCAAGACAAAGAGATGGGTTTTAGTTGATAAAGCCTAATTTAATACTAATTATTGTTTGAATATGATACAAGCAGAAACTAGATTGGCAGTTGCTGATAATAGTTGAGCACAAGAGGTACTTTGTATAAAAGTACTTAAAGGTTCAAAAAGAAGATATGCATCAGTTGGTGATATTATCGTTTGTGCTGTTAAAAAAGCCGATCCTAACTGAACAATAAAAAAGAAATCTGTTGTGAAAGCTGTTGTAGTAAGAACTGCTAAGTCTGTTAGAAGAGACGATGGTACTTACATAAGATCTGATCAAAACGCATGTGTTATTGTAGATTTTGATGGAAAATGAGACGTACAATTAAAAGCTACTCGTGTTTTTGGACCTGTGTTTCGTGAACTTAGAACAAAGGGTTTTCAAAAAATAGTTAGTCTTGCGCCAGAAGTGTTATAGTTTTAATTAATTAATTTAAGAATATGAAGGTAAGAACTTGAGATAATGTTAAAGTAATATCTTGAAAAGATAAAGGTAAAACTTGAAAAATATTAAAAGTTAGCAAAGAAGACTGAAGAGTTTTGGTTGAAGGTGTAAATATTGCTACTAAACATGTTAAATGATATGCAAATGTTCCTGGACAAATTGTTAAAATAGAAAGATCAATCGATTCTTCTAATGTAATGTTGGTTTGTCCTGAAACTAAAAAACCAACAAGAATTGGATTTAGAATTGAAAATGGTAAAAAGGTTCGTTATTCAAAAGAATCATGAAAAAACATTTAATTAATTATTAATTAGGAATTATGTCTTTTAAAGATACATATAAAGAAACTATTAAGAATCTACAAAAAGAATTGAACATTAAAAATTCAATGGAGTTACCAAAAATAGAAAAAGTTGTTCTTAATATGGGTATAGGTACTTACATAAGAAACGGAAATAAGGATTTTTCTAGTTTAAAATCTGATTTGGCTTTAATAGCAGGACAAAATGTTATTGTTAAAAATGCTACAAAGTCTATATCAAACTTTAAATTAAAAGAATGACAACCAGTTGGACTCATGGTTACCTTAAGATGAGACAGAATGTATTATTTTTTGGAAAAAATTATACATGTAATTCTACCAAGAGTTAGGGATTTTAGATGATTATCTTTGAGATCTTTTGACAAAGATGGAAATTACAATTTTTGAATTAAAGAACATACTGTATTTCCTGAAGTTCCTCAACTTGATGTTGTAAAACCTCATGGTCTTCAAATAACTTTGAAGTTTAAGGCAAAATCAAAAGATCATTCAAAAGCTTTACTTGAAGCTTTAGGATTCCCATTTTCTAAATAGTTATTAATATTAATTAAATTTATGGCAAGAAAAGCAATTATAGATAAATGTAGAAAAGCTCAAGAAAAAGCAGAAAGAGCTTTTAAGGATGGAAGAAAAATCAAATTTGCGACAAAGTTATATAATAGATGTTCCATTTGTGGAAGATCTAGATGATATGTTGGTAAATTCGGTATGTGTAGAATTTGTATAAGAGAAAGAGCCAATGCTTGAGAATTAATGTGAGTTAGAAAATCAAGCTGGTAGGATACACCTTTATTTTTATATGTTATAAAATAGATTATGATAATCGATCCAATTGTAGATTTATTAAACAGAATTAGAAACGGTTATATGGCGAGACTTAAAGAAGTTAGAATGCCATATTCAAGAATTAAAAGCGATATTTTAAAAATATTTGTTAAGAATTCTTACATAGTTTCTTATGAAGTTATTGATCTAGAAAATAATAAAAAAGATTTACTTGTAAAACTTAATGATGTAAGAGTTACTAAATATGTACCTTCATTTAAAAGAATAAGTAAGCCATGACAAAGGATTTATATCAAACATAGTGATATAAAAAAATCTAAAAATGGACATTGAATTTTTATACTTTCTACTCCAAAATGAGTTATAACTTGATATGAAGCAAGAGCATTGAGTGTTTGAGGAGAATTACTTTGTGAAGTGTTTTAATTATTTTTAAAAATTAAATTAGTTAATTATGTCTAGAATTGGAAAACTACCAGTTAAAATCCTGACTTGAGTAACCATTAATGTTGTATGAAATATTATTAATGTAAAAGGTCCAAAAGGAGAATTAAATTTTGAAAAAAAGGATTTTGTGAGTTTGGAACAAGTTGAAAATGAAATGTTTGTTAAAGTTGAAGAAATAGATAATCCAGCACAAAAAGCTATTTGGTGACTTACCAGAACTCTAGTAAATAATATGGTTATAGGAGTCACAAATGGTTATGAAAAAGCTTTGGAAATTATTTGAGTTTGATACAAATTTGAAGTTACTTCTCCAGAAAAACTTGTATTAGCAGTAGGATTTTCTCACAAGGTTAATATGCCTTGTCCAAAATGAATTACAATTG
>JAQUZJ010000002.1:11557-38718 GCA_028691375.1 Candidatus Altimarinota bacterium
TAAAAACTTGTGTTTTTGATAGATGAGGTTTTGCTTATGCAGGAAGAGTAAAAGCTCTAGCTGATGCAGCAAGACAGGGTGGTCTAGAATTTTAATTTATTTTTTATAAGTTTAATAAACTTTATGGCTAAACAAGATGAAAAATTTACTGAGGCTAAAAAAGAATTTGAAGAAGTTCTGTTAAGCATCGATAAGGTAACAAGAGTTACTGCTTGAGGTAGACAGTTAAGATTTAGAGCAGCTGTTGTTATTGGTAACTGAAAATGAACAGTTGGTTTATGATTATGAAAAGCTTGAGAAGTTGTTATGGCCATTGAAAAAGCTATAAGAGACGCTAAAAAAAATCTGATTTCTTTTGAAATAACTGATGGTAGTATAGCGTATCCTGTAAAGACTAAATTTAAGGCCTCGACTATGATGTTACACCCAGCTTCAGAATGAACTTGAATAATTGCAGGTTGAGCAGCAAGAAAACTTCTTTCTGTTTCTGGAATTAAAAATATTTTGGCTAAAAGATATGGATGTAAAAATCCTATTACAAACGCAAGAGCTACACTAAAAGCTTTGGCAACAATCAAAAAAGTGCCATCTAAATAGTAATTGTTATTTTTTAAGATTTTGTAAATTATGTTTTCTCAGAATAATATTAAATGAAATCAAAGTGCTAGGAAGTCAAAAAGAGTAGGAAGATGAAATTCTTCTTGAAAATGAACTTTTTGTTGAAGAGGTTGCAAAGGACAAAATGCAAGAGCTGGATCAAAATTTTCACCAACTTTTGAATGAGGGCAAACTTCTCTTTTCATGAGAATGCCAAAAAGAAGAGGTTTTAGAAATCCATGTGCTATTGATTTTGTAGTTGTTAATGTTTCAGCACTAGAAACTCTAGTTGCAAAAGGAATTACAGAAATAGATAAAGAAGTTTTACTTCAAAATAGAGTAATTAGAAAAAAGAATGTTTTAGTAAAATTACTTGGTAATTGAGAGATAAAAAGCAAAGTAAAAATCAAAGTTGATTTTGCTTCAAAAAGTGCTATTGAAAAGGTAAACAAAGCTTGAGGGGAAGTTGAGATTGCAGTTTAATAATTACTAAAAACAAAAAAATTAAGCCCCGATTCATCGGGGCTTAAAAATTGATAAAATTCCTTTACTTTTTGTATTTTTTCATATACTTAAATTGTTTTAAATGTTGATTTTATTATTTACAATATTTTCCTATGGTGTTAAAGAATATAAATAATTTTTTTAAAAATGAAGGTTTAAGAAAAAAATTCTATGTGACTATTTGAATAGTTGTTTTATATAAGTTTTTATCTGCTTTGCCTGTACCAGGAGTAAATATAGATGCTTTGGCTCAAATTAAAAAATTTCTAGAAATAAATCAATGATTATCCTTTTTTAGTGCTTTAATGGGATGATGATTAGAGTCATTTTCTGTTATACTTATGGGTCTTTCTCCTTATATTAATGCAGTAATCATTATACAGTTACTTGCTGTTATTATTCCTTATTTGGAAAACCTAAAGAAAGAATGAGAAGCATGACAAAAGAAAATTGATAAATATACAAAATTATTAACAGTTCCTTTAGCTTTTGCTCAAAGTTACTGAATGATAATACTTTTAAATACTTTGGTGGCTCAATCTGGATGAAATATTGTTAATACTTCGGATTTTTGGTGAACCGTTCTTCCAGCTATGATATTTATTACAGCTTGAACAATGTTTCTTGTTTGGCTTGGCGAAATGATATCAGAGTCTTGAATTGGTAACTGAAGTTCAATAATTATCTTTGCTTGAGTATTAGCCTGAGTTCCACAACACATAATGAGTTATATTAGTGTTTGAAATTGGTGATTGCTTATTTGACTTGCAATAGCGACTTTGATTGTTATATTCATAATTATCAAATTTACAGAGTGATATAGAAAAGTTACTTTGATTTATACAAGAACTGGAAGAAGCGAACAATCCTATTTTCCGATAAGAATCAACCAAGCTTGAATGGTGCCAATAATATTTGCTGTTTCTATTGTTACATTTCCATCTTTGATAGGACAAATTCTTTCGACAAGATGATCATGAAAAGCAATTGATTTTGGTAAAATGTTGGTTGAATATTTTAGTATGAATAACCCAAGTTGGGTTTACATAATTGTATATTTTTTACTTGTTTTATGATTTTCTTTCTTTTATGTTTCTATAGTTTTTAACACCGAAGAAATTTCTGAAAATATACAAAAAAGATGAGGATATATTCCTTGAGTAAGACCATGAAGAGAAACGGCTGAATATTTTGAAAAAACATCTAATCATCTAAATTTATTTGGTTGATCTTTTCTCGCAATTATTGCAGTTTTCCCATATATTATCACAAAAGTTGCAAATCAATTTTGACTTTTTGATACATCGTGAGCATCAAGAATAGATTTTTTGATTAGTTGAGCGTGACTTATAATTGTTGTTTCTACAATTCTTGATTTAATCAGAAGAATTGATACAGAATTGAAGAGTTATGATTATAAGAAGTTTTACTAATATAAAATTTACATTGTCATTCTGATTATATTTATAGCATAGTCAGAATGACTATTATTTTGCCCATAATTATTTTAAAATGAAAGCATTTATCTTTGATACAGAAACAACGTGATTCACAGTGAAATGATGACGTTTAGACGAACAACCTTATATTATTCAATTTGCCTGAATTCTTGGCGAAATTTCAAAAGAAAAATGACTTAAAGAAATAGAAAGAGTAAATTTTTTAATAAAACCAAGAATATCAATTCCTTTTGCATCTTCACAAGTCAATGGTATTTATGATAAAGATGTAGAAAATGCTCCTTTTGTAGAGGAAATTTTTGATGAAATATTGAGATATCTTAATACTTCTGATGTCATAGTGGGACATAATGTAGAATTTGACGAAGAAGTTGTAAAACACGAGCTTGAAAGGGCCTGAAGAAAATGAGATTATCAACCATCAAAGATTGTTTGTACTATGAGAAGTTCAACAGATTTTTGTCAGCTTCAATGAAGAGGGATTTCTTTCAAACCACCAAAATTAAATGAATTACATTTAAAATTATTCTGAGAAAGATTTAGTTGAGCACATAATGCAATGATTGATGTAGAAGCTACAACTAGAATTTTTGAAGAGTTAGTAAAAAAATGAATTATTGAACTTGAGGAAAATAATGTTATGAGGTTGTTTTAATACTATTTATCCATATTTATAAAATATATTTTGATTTTTTTTAATAAATCATTAGACTGATTTTTGGTCTTTGAGGGGAAGACATATACTTAGGATTTTTCCTAGGAGGAAAGTCTGGACACCAACTAAGAGCATAGCAGATAACATCTGCGGTCATACAATATAACCAATAAATGTATGATACGGCTAGTGCCACAGAGACAATACTAATCCTGACTTGTCGGGATGAAAGGTGAAAAGTCTTGGGATGTGAAAGCTACCCAAGATTTGGGCGTAAGCTCAAAGGGTAAACCCTATGTGGTGCAAGGGAGATGGTACAAATTTATATAATCTTTCTTAGTAGAGTGTGAATTTGTACTCCTGCTTGAGATGATAGGCAACTATCACCCTAGATTGATTTATGTCGAGATACAGAATCCGGCTTATTACTCCTCAAAGACCTTTTTTGTGTTCAATTTTAGTCTTTAATTTTTTATATGAATATACTATTAGTTTGAGTTCAGGGTAGTGGAAAATGAACTCAGGCCAGAAAAATTGAGAACCAATATGGTTTTTTACTTTTTGAAACAGGGCAAACTCTTAGGGATATAGCAAAAGGTGATAATGATTTTTCAAAAAGAATCCACCAAAGGATTAATGTTGAATGAAAACTTGCTGATGATGTAGATGTTGCAAAAGTCATTGCTGATTATGCTGAAGAAAATAAATGAGAAAATATAATTTTTGATTGAGCGATTAGAAATTTGGCTCAAAATAAAATTATAGCTTCACTACTTTGAGAATTTGTCGTATTTTATTTTGTACTTGATTTTGATGTAGCAATCAAAAGACTTACCTGAAGAAAAGTTGATAGTATTACCTGAGAAAGTTTTCCTTCAAATTTTCCTAAAGATGTAAATCCAAAAACTTGAAATCCGCTTATTGTAAGACCAGATGATGGAGAATTAACAACAATACAAACTCGTATGGATATTTTTAAAAATGATACTTTACCACTTATTGATATTTGGAAAGCTGAATGAAGAAAAATTTTTGAGTTTGATGCTTCAAAAACAGAAAATGAAATTTTTGCGGATGTAGAGGAAGTCCTTAAAAATATTCTATAAAAAATAGCAAAAAATAATAAAAGTATATAATGTGAATCATAAATTTGCCTTGTATACTTTTTTAATTGAATAAAATATTTATGAAAAAAAGATTGATTTTAGCTTCTAGTTCGCCCAGAAGAATAGAGCTTCTGAAGAATTTATGATTGGAATTTGAAATTATACCAAGTCATTATGATGAAGACATGAGTCTGGACCTTGAACCTTTAGAATTAGCAAAGTATTTATCTTTTTGAAAAGCCCAAGATGTAGCCTCTAGGATTGATGATTGAGTTATTATTGGAGCCGATACTTTTGTCATTATCAATTGAAAAATTCTTTGAAAACCTTGAAATAATGAAAATGCAAGAAAAATGCTTAAGGAAATAAACTGAAAAAGAATCTCAGTTATATCAGGATATACTATTATAGATATCAAAAATAATAAAAAAATTTCAAATTCTAGAGAAGATTTTGTTTATATTAAGAATATGACACAAGAAGAAATTAATAATTATGTAAAAACTTGAGAGCCTTTGGACAAAGCTTGAGCTTTTGCTATTCAAGGATTTTGAGCTTTGATTGTGGAAAAAATTGAATGAAACTATCATAGTATTATCTGACTACCTTTATTTTCTCTTTTTGAAGATCTTAAGGATTTTGGTATTAATATTTTATAAATATGCAAGAAAAAATAGCAATTTATTGATGAGCATTTGATCCGCCACATTTGGTTCATGAAAAAATAGTTAAATATATTTTGGATAACAATTATGCAGACAAAGTTATTATTGCACCAAGTTGAGAAAGGGAAGATAAAAAATATAAAGTTAATTCAATTCATAGAAAAAACATTTTAGATATTTTTATGAAAAGTTTAATTGGCTATAATGTTGAATTTTGTGATTATTTTATGACTGCTTGAGTTGAAGATAATCTTACAGCTTGAGTCGATAGATATTTTATTCACAAACTTTGATTTTCTCCTATTCAAGTTTTTGGTACTGATGCACTTGCTTCAATAAAAGAATGGGACGCAAAAAAAAGAGCTGCGCTAATTATTCCAAAGATTTTTATTTATAGATGATGATTTGATCCATCGAATTATGATTTAAATTGAATAGAAAATTATACAATTATTGATATGGATTTATGAAAAGATTTAGCTAATTTATCAAGTACTCAAATTAGAAATGGCTGAATTTATCATTTTTTAAATTCTGAAATAGCTGATTATATAAAGAAGAATTGATTGTATAAATAAGACTTTTTCACCACTCTAACTTCTTATTATTAAGAAAAGAAGCAAAAAATTTCTTCACTTCATTCAAGGGGAGACCAGGAGGAGTGAAAAAATAAATAAATCGTCATTGCGAGGTTAAAATTTGAATAAATTTTAACCGTGGCAATCCAAGTCCGCTTTTGTATTTGCAGTAGATTGCCACGCCATTCCTCCTCGCAATGACGGAACACTTCCTTATTCTAAACCGTATAAAATGAACTTTTACTATTCTCTCACGATTCCACTTTGTAAATCTACCATTTTTGAATAAGTTCCGTTATTTTTGATAAGATCCTTATGTTTTCAGCTTTCTAGGATTTTATTTTTGCCAAGAACTATTATTTCGTCGGCTCATTTTACTGTTTGTAGTCTGTGAGCAATTATTATTACAGTTTTATTTTTGAATAAATTTTCTAGAGCTTGAGATATTTTTACCTCAGAAAAGCTATCAAGTGCTGCTGTTGGTTCATCTAGGATTATAATTTTAGGATTTTCTAAAAATAATCTAGCAATTGCAAGTCTTTGTCTTTCTCATCAAGAAAGCCTTACTCATTTTTCTCAGATTTCAGTTTCCAATCATTTCGGTAATTTTTCTATAAAATCACATTGAGCTAATTCAATTACCTCATTTAGTTTTTCTTTGGTAGTATTTATTCATTTTCTTAATCAATAAATAAGATTTTCTTTTATAGTTCCATCAAATACAGCTGGTTCTTGTGATAAATATCATAGATATTCATAATAACTTTTCAAAGAAAAATCTTTCATATTTTGTTCGTCTATGAAAATGTTTCAAGATTCTGGTCTTACGAATCCAAGAAGTAATTTTATTAAAGTAGTTTTACCGACTCAAGATTTTCAAATCAGAGCCAATTTTGTTCATCAAGTTATATTTAATGAGAAATTTTTAAAAACATAATCTCAGGATTTGTAAGCAAAGGATATATTTTCAATTTTTATCTCTCCGCTTTTATATTCAAATTTGTTTCAATTTTCATATCATTCAATTGTTGGTATTTCATCAAAAATTTCTATAAGTTTTGTTATTCTAGGAAAATTTTTTGAGAATCTTCTGTATGCATCAGCAAATTTAATAGTATAATCAGATAAAAAATTTGAAACTATTATTATTACGGCAATGTTTGATATTGAATATCAATTTTTTACTCATAAATATCAACAAATCGTGACAAGCATTATTCTTCCTAAAATTAATAAATTATTACTACCAACTTTCATTAGATTTATATAAAAAGCTGTTTTTATAGAACTAAATTCAAAATCATTAAGTAATTTTTCCACTACTTTCATTTCTTGTCATATTTTGTCATTTTTTAGAATTGTAAATTTTTCCATGATAATTTTTACAACTTGTCTTACTACATCGTCTTGGCTTTCTCTTCTGAAATTCCTATAATAAAGAGTTTTTTTGTTGACTAGATAAATCAATAAAACCAATATTCCACTAAATATGATTACAGGAGCAATCAGTCTAACATCTATAAAACAAATAAGTATAAGATTTATACTAAATCAAAATATACTTATTAAGAGTTGATCATAAAAATCTACCAAACTGTCAGCCCATTCATCAATTCATGTTTTTATTATTGATATGAATTTTCAAGTTCCATACTTCATAATCTCTTCATTATCTAGCATTATGTAGCTCTTTAAATATTTTCTATAAAGATATCTATAAGCGTTTATCCAAACAATTGTAAAATTTGCATAACTTACTAGTTCCAATATAAAAATGGCTACAGTTAGAATAGAAATTGCAATAATATATTTTAAAGATCAGTCAAAATCTCTATAATTTTCGATTTGTAATATAAATCTTCTAAAAAATTCTGTGCATAAAACAAGTTGAGATACAATTAGTATTTTTCTAAACATTTCAAAATATGACCTTTTTTTATTTTCACCTAAAGGAGCCAGATATATTTTAGTAAGCTCCCAAAAAGAATATTTTTTCATATAAATTGTTAGTTTAATTTGAGAGATTCTATGTAATTTAATTTACAAATCAATAAAAAACAAAAAATCAAACAAGTATTTGACTTTAAAGGCAATAATGTGTTAGTATTAGTCGTACTAATATCTAATTATAAAAAGATGGAAGAGAAAGACTTAACTAAAAATGAAATATATGAAATGGATCTTGCAATTCTCAAATTTCTTAAAGATCATCTTTTAAATAAAAATTTATGATATGTAGATTTTCATGATGAATTTGTGAATTTTTTTGATACTTATATTTTTTATTTTCTTACAGATCCAGTGGAAGAAATAAAGAAGAGGATTTTTTACAATATTTGAGTTGGTTTTATAGAAATAAAAAAAATTGAAAAAGATTTTGATGAAATTGAAAAAAAATGTAGTAAAAAATGAATTGACCAAGCGACCATTATTATAGAAGATGAGGATTGAATTAGAATTATAAATGAAGAAGAATATTTAAAAAATTTTTTAGAAATCAAAATAACTGCTGATGGACTCAAAGAAATTGATATAATAAAAGAGGAATTACAAAAAAATTCTTGACTAAATCTTTATATAAATAAAACAAAAGAATATCTTGAAAAATTGAATGGTATGAAAGCAGTAGTTTGAATAGGAATAACTTTTATTCTTATAATTCTTATTTTTGCTTTTGATATAAAAGTTTCTCAGATAATCAAAAGTATCCCTCTTTTAAGTTCTATTATAAATGTTGAAGTTATTGAACAGTTTGAAAAACTCAATGAAAATGATGAAGATTATAAGACTATAAACCAGTTTTTAAATGATTCTAGATCCTGAATAAATAAAGATGATATTAGTAAAGTTGAAGTAAAAGTTGATAAAAATGCATATAAAAAAGATAATACAAATACAACTAATATCAATGTCAATGTATCTAGTTTTCCTTTAGCTTCTAGTGAATCAACAAAAACAGTAGATACTTCTAATTCTAACAATATAAAAGAACAGAAAGAAAGGACTATTAGAATTACTTTAAAAAATGGAAAACAAATTACTATAAGAATGTGAAAAGATAGCAGTAAATATAAAATGACCATTGATTCTTTATGAAAAGAATTGGAAATGCCAATTGTAAATAAACCAGTGAATGATGCTATAAATAAAAATAATGATGCTATAAATAAAGGCATAGAACAACCCATAAACAAAATAAGAGATAAAATTGCCAATAAAAGAATAGATGTTAATTTAAATGATAAAAATATTGAAAAACCAGACCTCCAAAATCAAATTATTGTGAGAGACATAAAACCAAAACCTAAAATAATTAACGATCAAAATGTTGCCACTTGAAAATTAATAGAAAATAGTATAAATAATTTACAAAATGAAAGATTTATGAATAGATAAAAACAAAAAGAACAAATAAAAGAGGCTAACTAGCCTCTTTTATTTTGATAATTAATTCAATCCATTTTTCTAAATCTAAGTCCTCGGCTCTGGAGTTTTGGTTGAAACCTAAATCATTAAATATTTTTTCAATTTTTTCTTTACTGATTATTGGTAATAAATTGCTTGTTAATTTTTTTCTTTTTTGGGCGAATGCAATCTTTATAATTTCAAAAAAATCTTTTTCGGAAATTCAAAAATCTTTACTTTCTCTTAGCTTAAAATAAAGTACACTAGACTCAACTTTCGGTGCTGGCAAAAAATTATTTTTTCAAACCTTGATTATTTCCTTTATTTCTTCACAAGCAAAATCAGCAAATAGGCTCAAAAGAGAACTTTTTCCATCAAATTTACGGATCTTATCTCAAACATCTTTTTGCATAAGAATTAACATTTCAGATGGTTTATTTGGTGTTTCAAAAAAGAAATGTCTAAGAATAGGGGAAGTAATATAATATGGAATATTTGCTACCACAACATAATTTTTTTGTTTAGGAAAGTATTTTAAAACATCAATATTTTTAATTTCAAATTTTGTTTTTTCAGTTTTTAGATTGTTATTTTTTATCCTGTCCTCAATTATTCTTATCATATTTAAATCAAGTTCAACCAAAGATAATGAAACAGGATTTTTAGTTAAGATTTTTTCTGTTAAAGCTCAATATCAAGGCCCAACTTCAACTACATTTTTTGAATCCAAATTCAAATATGATGCTATTTTTTCTAAAATAGCATCATCTATTAAAAAGTTTTGTCCTAGTGATTTTTTGGGACTTATGTTGTATTTTTTGAAAATACTTTTATGGTCCACACAATATAAGTTAGTAATTAATTTATTTTTTCTTTTTTGCTTTGCTTATAACAAAACCAGTCAATGCTTTTAATAATCTAAATTTATCTTTTTTCTTTCATTGTATTTCTGTTTGTATTATCTTTTTTCTTTTAACCTCTTCATATTTTTTAATTCCGTATACTGATGCCACAATTCAACCTAAAATCAATCAAGTTGCAAGTTTATCAACTTTTTTTAATGGTTTTTTTACGTGGTCTTTTTTCAATAAAAACATGAGACAGAGATTAAAATAATAAAAGAAAAATAATCGTTATTACAGTGCATAATAGTGATTTTGCGATTCAGTCTAAATGCAAATTTACCTACCCCTCAAGTTTATTTATCTTAATTGTTTTTGATTCAAAATTTAATTTAGGGATTTCAATCACAAGCATGTTATTATCAAGACTTGCTTTTATTTTATTTAAGGCTAGATTTTCAGGAAGAATAATGGATCTAGAAAATAGTCAAAAAAAACATTCTTCTACAAGTATTTTTGAGGCTTCATTATAAAAGTTTGGTTGTATTCTTTCTCAAGAAATAGTCAATATATTTTTTGATATAGCAATATTAATATCTTCAATATCCATTCATGCTAAAGGTGCTACAACCACAAGATTATCTTCCATTTCTAAAATATCTACAGCAACTTGTCATACATCCTCTACCCCATCATAACTTCAACTTTCATCAATGTCTATATTTATTTCATCACTAATACCGTCATTATCTTTATCTCATCATAAATTAAAAATCTTAAACATGTTTATTTTGTTAGGAGTATTTTTATAGTAAAGATAATATTGTTTTCCTAAGTTTTTGCAAGTTTTTTAGGCTCTAAATTTTTTATCGTAAAATACTAGGATTTACTTTATTAGAGATATAAAAGTACAATTTTTTTGTTTCTATATCAATATGCCATTAATTTTAAAATCTTTGCCCTTTTTTGACTTAATGGACAAAAATGGGCTGGTAAAATGTTAGATTTTATTTCAACGATTTAGGTTCAAAACCCCATTGACTTCAGTCCGATTATAACCACTACCGTTAATAGTATATAGATAATCTAAAAAAGTAAAATTGAATATAAAACAAAAACATCTGAACTATAATTAACCTCTAACTGAAAGCCACGGACTTCAGTCCGTGGTTGCAGAAAGCACAAATCTATTTACTCCCATTTCACTTTATGTGGGTGGGTAGTTTAAAAGCTCCAGAATTTTTTTATTATCAGTTAAATTTGTAAAATGAATAAATAATTTTTGAGACTTCTCATCTTTTCATTATTTCACTTCAGTTTATGTAACCAGCATTTAATCTTAGAAGTTCTCAGAAAATGTTTACTTCATTATAAAATGGACTATTTTTTAGTAAATCTGTGAATCTATTTTTTCAGGCATAATTTATAGTTTCTTTGTTTGAATATTTATAAGCTCTTATAAACATCGCTATAAATTCATATCTTGTCACTTGATCATTTGGTCTAAAATTTTTCTGTTGTCACAAGATTTTTAGTTCTATTGCTTTGTCTATGTAGTTTTTAAAAGTATCAGTTTTTGATATATCCGAAAAGTCATATTTTATTTGAGAATTTGTGTCTATATTAAATGTTCTAAAAATTGTTAACAAAGCTTCTTTTCTTGTAATTGAATTTTCTGGTTTAAAAGAATTGTCTCAAAATCCTTTCATTATTCATTTGTCCAAAACATATTTAGAAGCTTTATAAACGTTTGAATTTTTTTCTATATCAGAGAATATTTTGTCACTTTTTGGTGATAAAGTTCAAATATTATTAGAATTATTGTTTCCTGTGTTTGTATTTTGTGTTGTAGATAAACTAGCTGAATTTGTTTGTTCAATTGTTTTACTTTTAGGATCTATTTTTTCGATTTCTTCTATTAATTTATCTATATTATCAAGATGATCTGTAATTTGTTTTTCAGCTTTAGCTTCTTCTTTTTTTGTCTCTTCTGTGGCAGAAACATTTGTTATTAATTTATCTAGATCTTCTGTATTCACTGCAACTTTTACACTTGTTGTTTCAGTTTTTGGTTTATCTATTTTATCTTGAAAAAAATCTAATTCAAGATTTTGATCCGTAAGATTGTCTTGTACAAATTCTAGTGGATTAATAGTATATTTAATTCAATTTTCTTTGCCAAGTCAGGCATTCACAGCCTCAAAAAATCCAAGTCAATTATTACTTGCTTCTTTTGTAGTAAAAGGCCAATAAGGACTAAAGGGAGCATCTGCTTTATCTATTTGAAAATGTAGATGGTTTGTAGTTGCAGTTCAAGTTTTACCAACTTTTCATATTATACCTCATTTTTTTATTTTAGCTCATTCTGTTGCAATTATTTCTGACATGTGTGAATAAGATGAAAAAACGGTTTGTGTAATTCATAAAACAGTTATATCATCATGTCTAACTACAACATTTTTTCAATTTCAAGATGCATCATTTTTTACTTTTACAACAACTCAGTTTGCAATCGAAAAAATTGGGGTTCAAGCCGGAGCAATTACATCAATTCCAAGATGAGATCCGTCATATTCTTTATAATTCATATTGTAGCTTCACATATATACAACTGTATATGTATTACGAGCCAATCAAGCGGTTTTATTTTTTCAAGAACTATCTTCTAGATTTGTTAAATCATATTTTGGAACTGGAATAAAGCTGTCTATTGATAAATCTGTAAATGTAGAGTTTCTATCTTTTAATTTATACCGATCTGGTACATAAAGAATCGGGTAAGTTGTGCCATCAAATTTATCAGATTTGATATTTTTGTACTCTAAAATTGAAGACTTAAAATAATTTACCCCAACTATTGAAGTAATGTAGAATAGGAAAAGAAATAGGTTAAGTGTCCAAAGCACTTTTAGATAATCTTTTTTTTGTTCCATATATTTATTTTTGTTTTAAATTTAGTAGTTCATGGTGAGGATACCATATTTTTGTTTTTTAGGCAAAAATCACAAAACATTTTCTTGCTAAAATCTTCTTTTCTTTTATTATGGGCAGTGAGAACTTATAGGTAACAACTGTAATCATAATTAAGGAGATTAAACATATAACAAATAATCTATGAAAAATTTCTATCTATTTTTTGGCCCCGGAAGTCACTTGGCTTAGATTTTGTATTTTTTATAACTTATACTAATTGATTATGTTATTATTATCAAAGTATCCTTTTAAAACACTAAAAAGTGTGCCAAAAATTTCTGACAACAGATCAACAAGTTTGTTGTTACAAGCCTGATATATAAGGCAAGAAATGGCTTGAGCTTATATATTTTTGAACTTTTGATTAAGAGTTCTCAATAAAATTGCAAATATCGTAAGAGAAGAATTAGATAATATTTGATCAGCCGAAATTCTTATGACTACATTGTGAACAAAAGATCATCGGATGCAGACGGGGAGATGGGATTCTTTTGATATTTTGTTTAAAACTCTTTGAGCTGGAAACAAAGAATATGCAATAAATTCTACTCATGAAGAGGTGGTTACGCCACTTATGCAAGAATTTATTCAGTCATATAAAGATCTTATAAACTGTTCTGTGTATCAGATTCAGACAAAGTTCCGTAATGAAGCTAGGGCCAAATCTGGGCTATTAAGATGAAGAGAATTCCTTATGAAAGACATGTATTCTTTTCATGCCAACAAAAAAGATTTTGATGAATATTATGAACTTTCTAAAGTAGCTTATTTAAAGATTTTTGAAAGGCTTGGACTTGGAGACTGTACTAATATTACTATTGCCGACTGATGATCTTTTACAGACAAATTTTCTCATGAATTTCAGACTATTTTGGATATATGAGAAGATACGATAGCCATGGATTCTTCTTGATATTGTGCTAATGTGGAAGTTGCAGAGTGAATTCCAGATAACAAAAATCTAGATGAAGAAGAAAAAAAACTTGAATATATAGAAGCATCTTGAGTTCTTACTGTAGATGATATGGTGAAGTTTTTCAAATGTCCAAAATGGCAAATACTCAAAACAGTTGTTTATAAAGATGAAACCGGACAATTATTTTGAATTGTAGTGAGATGAGATCTTGACGTGAATGAAATAAAAGTAAGAAAATTTATCCACCAGAAGTTTATGCAAGCTACAGAAGAAGATCTTGAAAAATTAGAAACCGCAAGATGATTTGTTTCCCCAGTTACACAAGACAATTATAAGGGAATTATTTTTTATTGAGATAATAGTCTAAAAACAGTTAAAAATTTTATTGGTTGATGAAAAAAGAAAGATCTAGATCTGAAAAATATAAATTTAAAAGATATGTGCATTAAAGAATTTGGAGATTTTGCCAATGTTGCTCCATGATTTTTGTCAAAAAACACAGGAGAAAAACTTGAATTCAAAAAAGCCTGTGAGGTATGAAATATATTTCCACTTATGACAAAATTTTCAAACGCTTTTGGACTCAAATATCTTGATGGGAATTGAAAAACCCAAGATATTCTAATGGGTTGTTATTGAATCGGGGTTTCTAGAGTTATGTGAGTAATTGCAGAAAAATTTATGGATGAAAAGTGACTTATTTGGCCAGAAAATATTGCACCTTACGATTATTATATGATTGTAATGTGAGATAATCTACAAAAAGCAAAAGAACTAGCTATAAAACTTGAAAAAGAAGGGAAGAGTGTGATTATTGATGATAGAGATGCATGATTTTGACAAAAAGCCTGAGATTTTGATCTACTTGGAATTCCTTATAGAATTGTTATTTCAGACAAAACTCTTATTTCTGATTCATATGAATTAAAAAGTAGAAAAAGTGATAAAGTGAATTTGGTTAGCTTTTAAAAAAGGACAGTGGTTTTTTGATTTTATAAAGAAAGAAAAACTCTATATATTTGAAGAAATCAGAAAATTATCAAGGGATTTGAAGCTAAATATTTTTAATTTTATCTTATGCCCAACCTTTCAGCCAAACAACTCCAAGCCATAGAAAATATGGAAAATGCCTTGTGAATCAGTAATCACAGAGTTATTTTTGGTAGCTATGATGAATTTCAGAAATATTTTGATTTGTTGTCTAAAATAGTGGAAAAGAACAAAAATTTGGGAAATGCAATAAAGAATTGAAAAATTACAAATGAAGAAATTAGAAAAAAAATAAATGACAAAAAAGAAAAATATTTTTCAAATTATGAAAATCTTAGAAATTCTTGATTAGTTTACATAAGCCGATTTTTCCCAACAAAAAATCAGTTAAAAAAATTTTTATCTAAAAAAACAAATTCTCGAGAAATTGTAAAAAAAGTTTTTAATGATCTAAGTTCTTTTATAGATGAAGAATTTTTGGCAGAAAATTTTATTGAGCAGTTACTTGAAAACTGAAAAAATATTTCATATATTCAAAATAAACTTTTAGTGAAAGGATTTGATAAGGATCTTATAAAATCCAAAATAAATTCACTCAAAAATTGATGAACAACTCTTAAAAAAGATTTGGTGGAATCAAAAATTTTAACTTATAAAAACAGGTGAAAATCAAGAACTTGGATAAAACAAAAATTAACAGAAAGAAGGGAAGATAATGGATTAATCAACAGTATTTTAGATAATATTTTTTGAGACGAATGAGAAAATGAAAATATCAACAAAGAAATTGAAAAACTAAAAGAAAATGGTTTTGACAAGGACAAAATAATAAAAAAACTCATATCTAAAGGATTTAGATATGAGAATATTAAAAGTAATTTTTAGGATTTATTTAACAACTTTCTATTGATTTGTCCACCATATTCATTCCCAATCTTTTTGCTATTTG
The DNA here is from genome assembly GCA_028691375.1 of Candidatus Altimarinota bacterium. Classification (GTDB taxonomy): domain Bacteria; phylum Patescibacteriota; class Gracilibacteria; order BD1-5; family UBA2023; genus STD2-258. Next base: position 27,198 of record JAQUZJ010000002.1, read on the forward strand.
AAAGTGTTATGTTATAATTGCAGGGACTTAGTTTTAGAATTAAAAGCAACATTTTGGAGAATCTGATTTATATATTTGTCTGAATAATATTTTTGTATCTTCTTTTGGCTTATTATAAGAGAAAAGAGGATTTTAAAAGGTCAGTAAATATGTCTTCTTTGAGAGTACTTATTCCAAAAAAAGATAGTGATCTTGATGAAAAAAAAGAAACTGTAAAAGATTCAAAAGAACAAATTTCTCTAATGGAACAACTGCTTTCATCACTCAATTCAATTTATTCAAAAAAGTTAAGACAAAGATTTCTTGGACAAGATTATATTTCTTTGGAGTATGTTACCGATGGCAAAGAAATCCTTTTTTATGTAATGACTCCTAAAAAATATAGAGTTCTTGTAGAAAAACAAATTACAGCTATTTATCCTGATGCATTGGTTGAAGAAACTATAGAAGTTAATGTTTTTAAAAATAAAAAAATTGTAAAAGCTGCGAATATAAAACTCAAAAAACCTTATTATTATCCTATAAAAACATATCAAAAGCTTGAATCCGATCCAATGAATAATATTGTAAATTCTTTGTCAAAACTTTGAGAAGATGAATCCGCCGTTTTACAAATTATTTTAAAGCCAGTTGAAGATTCTTGGAGGGATAAGGTAAGTAAGATTGATGAAAGAATTTCAAAATGATTTTGAGCAATTCCTTGGAATCCTTTAAATTGGATAATGGTAATTATTGAAACACTTTTTAATGATCCAAATAATAAAGACAAAAAACCTGATGAACCAAAAGATGAAAACGAAGAAGAATGAAAATGAATGATAAAAGAAAAATGAAAAAAAGTTTGATATGATGTAAAAATTAGAGCAGTTTGTGCGGGACAAGATGAGACGTTGGTTGATAATGAGCTCAAAAACATCATTTCAAGTTTTTCCCAATATAAATCTCCAGGTTTTAACAGTTTCGTGAAAGACTTTTTTTCATTTGAATCATTAGTTATTCGTAATTATATATTTAGATATTTTCAATATACTTGAATTCCATTTTTTCCATTCAAAAGAAAACAAATTCTCAATACAGAAGAAATTGCCTCTATATTTCATTTTCCATCTTCCAAATATAACAGAACTCCAGAGATCAAATGGCAGAATTTTAAGCTTGTAAAAGCACCAATTAATCTTCCAGAAGAATGAATTATACTTTGACATAATTATTATAGATGAGTAAAAAAAGAAGTAAGGATTATGAATGAAGATAGATTTAGACATTTTTACGTTATATGACAGACAGGTACCTGAAAATCTAGTATTATGCAAGTAATGTGAAGACAAGATTTGATAAGTGGTAATTGACTTGCCGTAATGGATCCACATGGAGATCTTGTAAATGACCTTTTACCTTTTGTTCCTAGAGATAGAGCTGACGATATAGTTTATTTTAATCCTTGAGATATTACTCGTCCAATGTGACTTAATCTTTTGGAAGCTGATACTGATGATGACAAACCAGGTGTTGTACAAGATGCACTCAATATAATGATCAAATTATTCTGAAATGAAATATTTGGTCCAAGAATCCAAGATTATTTCAGAAACTGATGTTTGGCTTTGATGGATTTTCCAGCCTGAGGAGCACTTGTTGATATAATTAGGATTTTTACAGATAATGAATTTCAAAAAGAAAGAGTTCGTCATATCAAAGATCCTGTTGTAAAATCATGGTGGGAAGTTACATACGCAAAAATGTGAGATAGAGAAAAAGCAGAAATTATCCCGTATTTTGCAGCAAAATTTGGTTGATTTATCACAAACACCGTGATGAGAAATATAATTTGACAAGTAAAAAGTTCTTTCAATGTTAACGAAATTATGCAATCACAAAGGATATTTCTTATTAACCTTTCAAAATGAATACTCTGAGATGTAAATTCAAACTTACTTTGACTTATTGTAGTATCAAAAATCCAAATGGCAGCAATGGCAAGAGCTAAAATGGAAAAAGAAGAAAGAAAAGATTTCTTTCTGTACATAGATGAGTTTCAAAATTATGTAACAGACAGCATAGAATCTATCCTATCAGAAGCTCGTAAATATCGTTTGTGACTAATAGTCGCACATCAATATTTAGCACAATTACAAAAAAGTGACGCACTTACAAAATCAAATCTCGATCTTTCAAAAGCAATTTTCTGAAATGTTTGATCAATAATGAGTTACAAAATCTGACCAGAAGATGCTGAATTTATGGCAAAACAATTTACACCAATTTTTTCCGAACAAGATCTTATTAATATGGACAAATTCAAATGAGTAATGAAACTTTGTATCGGATGACAAGCCTCGCCAGCTTTTAGTATGATACCTACAAATCCATACTTAGAAACAGGTGATAAAAGTCTTGCAAAAGCATATAAAGAACTTTCAAGACTCAAATATTGAAGAGACAGAGAATTTGTAGAAAAAGAGATTATTTTTAGGATAGGAGCATAAATAAATTTGATTTATTTTGCCTCTTTCCAATTATTTCCTAATCCAATTTCAACTTTTAGATTAGTGGGGAAATTTGGGATATTTTCCATAATTTCTTGTATTTTTGGTGCAATTGTTGCCTTTTCATTTTTGTGAATTTCAAAGACTAGTTCGTCGTGGACTTGCATGATTAATTTGGATTTTAATTTATTTTTGTGGAAATATTTATCAATATTTATCATAGCAATCTTGATAATATCGGCACAGGTTCATTGGATTGGCGCATTGATGGCTTCGCGATTGGCTTGTTCTTGAATATTTTTATTGGAGTCATTTATAGTTTTTATATATCTTCTTCTTCCAAAAAAAGTTTCTACGTAGAGATTTTTCCTAGCGTTTTCAAGAATCTGGTCATAAAAAGCACGGACACTCGGATAACTTTCATAAAATCTTTTAATATATTTTATACATTCAGTAGGACTTTCATCTATCATTTTAGAAAGTCCAAAACCAGAAATTCAGTACATTACACCAAAATTAATAGTTTTTGCTTTTTTTCTCTGATCTTTTGTGATTTCTTCGGTATTAAAAATAAGCTTTGCGGTTTCCGCGTGAATATCTTTTCCTTGAGCAAAAGTTTCTACAAGATTTTTGTCTTGGCTAAGGTATGCGAGAATTCTCAATTCAACTTGAGAATAGTCAGCCACCATTAATTCATAATCAGAACCGCTTGTGACAAAACTTGATTTTATATTATCGCTGTAATAATCTCAAAATGGTATATTTTGAAGATTTGGATTTTCGCTTGAAAGCCTTCAGGTTGCTGTTCCAATTTGATTATAAGTTGTGTGAATTTTTCAAGTTCTTGGATTAACAGTTTTAAGGAGTCATTCGATGTAAGTTGATTGAAGTTTTTTCAAATGCCTATATTCTACTATAAAACTTGCAATTTCATATTTGTTTGCTAGTTTTTCAAGAGTTTCATTGTCGACACTGAAGCCAGTTTTTATCTTTTTTATTGGTTTGATTTCTAGTTTTTCAAAAAGTATTTTTTGGGTTTGTTGGCTAGAATTTATATTAAAATTTTCTCAGGCAGATGTCCAAATCTGATTTTCTAAGAATTTTGTTCTTTCGTTAATTTCGTCTCAGATTTTCTTGAGCAAAGTTGTATTAACTTTTACTCACTCATATTCCATTTTTGCGATGACTTTTATTAATGTGTTTTCAAGATCGAGAATGAAGAATCTTTTGTCATTTTTTTCTTCATTTATTTCGTCATTGCGAGGAACGATAGTGACGTGGCAATCTTGAGCTACTGTAGCCTCATGGATCCCCAATCAAGTTGAGGATGACGGAACAAGAAGAGGGGAGAAGTCAACATAATCCTTCCTTACAAAATACGCTTTTTCTAGTGATTGATTTTTTGGGTCTTCTGAGATTTTGTAGCCAAAAAAGCTTTCTACAAATTCTTTGAAGTTGTAGCTTCTGAAGTTTTCTTGGAAAATATAGTTTTTGAGTTTTAGATCAAATAATTTCATCGAAAAGTAGTTAAAATAATTATTGTTTGTATTTTAATGAATACTTTTCAAACTACAAAATTTAATGAAAAATAATTCATTTGACAAAATATAATTTATAGTTATAGTTTGAGTTGTGCACATAGAAAATAAAAATAATAAAAACAAAAACATAAAGGAGGAATGAAAGGAATGAAAAGAAAGAAAGAAAATATTATTTCCAATATTGTTGCTATAGTTTTAATGGCTGTAACGTCGTCTTTCTTGTATATGAAAGTTTACAAAGGGATGTTAGTTCCATGGATTGATATGGTGTTTCCTCCTAATGGAAAAGGGAGAATATATTGGAATATGGTAGTAGTGTACCTAGCATTTCTTCCCATATTCGTTCTTGTTGGATATATCACTTCTTCTGTTGCAATAGCAATGGGAGGAATTGGTACAATGAGACCACTAGGGGCAATGGTTTTTAATGCCTTTCTCCTATTATATTTTCTTCTGTTGTGGGAGGCAGCCAATATTGTCGGGTTATGGATTCAAAAAGATAGACATAATCGCAACTGGGTCTTAAAAGTAGCGCCTGTTGTTGGAACAGTGATTCTAATTGCTCTGATTATTGGCACATTATATGTTATTAATATTTGCTTAGGATGAAGGCCCGTTTTTTAATGGCTCTTCGTGTGAAGCAAAAGCCCGCACTAGTTGTGGGCATTTTTTTATAAATTATTTATCAACCTCATTCAATATTTCTTCCACTTCTTTCATTACTTTTTCTTCTTCTAAGGTACCGGTACCCAGAACCTGGGTACCGGTACCTGCTTTTGTCGCACCAGTATTATTATTTTTATTATTTTGAACAAAACTTGGACAAGAATTAGTTGGCATTGGCATAGAAGGATTATCATGTTTTGTCCGAGTTCCATTATCACAAATCCAATTATCTTCTCATCAGTTTGAAAAAAAATTTAGATATCAAATTATTCAGGCTACAAAAACGAATGAAATTATAATACCAATTATTAAATATTTTTTCTTGTTTTCCATAATTTTTACTTTAATTTTAAACTAAAACTGATTATATTTAAAAAACTTCAAAATAAAAAACTTTTGACATTTGTTTTTTTTTCGTATTTTTAAGACAGTGTATTCTTAAAAAAATAAAAATGAAAAACCTAGTAATAGTTGAGTCCCCAGCAAAATGAAAAACAATTGAAAAATTCCTATGAAAAGATTTTAAAGTTGTGGCTTCTTATTGACACATAAGAGACTTACCGAAAAAAGATTTCTGAATAGATATAGAAAAAAATTTCACACCAACTTATGAAATAGATCCAAGTAAAAAGAAGGTTGTAGATGAGCTAAAAAAACTTGTAGGGCAATCCGAAAAAGTCTGGATAGCAACCGATGAAGATCGCGAATGAGAAGCTATAGGATGGCATCTTTGTAAGGCTTTAAAATTGGACGAAAAGACCGTTGCTCGTATAGTTTTTCATGAAATTACAGAAAAAGCGATTAGTGAGGCAATCAAAAATCCAAGAAATATTGACATAAAACTTGTAAATTCTCAGCAATCAAGAAGACTACTCGACAGAATCGTATGATTCAAAACAAGTCCAGTTCTTTGGAAAAAAATCAGAAAATGATTGTCAGCCTGAAGAGTGCAATCTGTAGCCGTGAAACTTATTGTCGAGAGAGAAAGAGAAATTATAGATTTCAAACCTGAAGAAAGCTGGAAACTTAAAGTGGTTTTCAATGTTAATGGAACAAGTTTCAAAGCTGAACTCCTCAAGATTTCTGGAAAATGAAAGAAAATCAAAGATGAAATAGAAATCAAAAAAGTTCTTGCAACTTTGGGCATTTTTGAGGATTCTCTCAAGTCACAAAAAGACAAAAAATGAAACATCTATTTTGAAATCAAAAAAATACTGGATTTCAAACTTGCTGATGCCGAGAAAAAAGATTATGAAAGAATGCCACAAGCACCTTTCACGACTTCGACTCTACAACAAGAAGCCAGTCGTAAACTTGGTTTTAGTGTTGCACAAACTATGACAGTCGCACAGAATCTTTATCAGAATTGATTTATTACATATATGAGAACTGATAGTGTAAATCTTTCTGATCTCGCTATTTCTCAGGCAAAAGATTATATTCTCAAGAATTTTTGAAAAGAATATGCTTTGCCAAATTGAAGGAAATACAAGACAAAACAAGCCAACGCGCAAGAGGCACATGAAGCCATAAGACCAGCTTATATAGACAAAACTCCAGACACAATAAACCTTGACTGAAATGATCAAAGACTTTACAAACTTATTTGGGAAAGAACAGTTGCATCTCAGATGAAAGAAGCGCTTGTTGAGACTACGACTTATGTTTTTAACCCACTTGAAGCCACGAGTCAAGAATGGATTTCAAAGTGAGAAGTCATAAAATTCCCATGATTTATGAAACTTTATGTTGAGTGAACTGACGAAGAAAACGAAGAAGAATGAGCTTGAGTTTTACCACCTCTTGATATTGGAGCTATCGTAAAATCAATAGAATTCCTCGGAAACCAGACCTTTTCAAATCCTCCAGCAAGGTATACTGAAGCCGCTCTCGTTAAAAAACTTGAAAAAGAATGAATTGGTAGACCTTCGACTTATGCGACAATTATCTCGACAATTATTGACAGAGGTTATATCATCAAAGAAGAAAAAAAGCTAAAACCAACTGAAATTGCTTTTATCGTGACAGATTTCCTTGATGAATATTTTAAAGACATGATGAATTACAAATTCACAGCCGGAATCGAAGATGAGCTTGATGAGATTGCAGTCGGTAAAGTTGATTGGATTAAAATGCTTGAAAAATTTTATGCTTGATTCTCAAAAGAACTCGATAAATCTCTTACAGAATGAAAAAAAGTAGTTGAAGAAGCCGGAAAAAATTGTCCAGAATGTGGAAAACCTTTGGTTTTTAAGTACTCAAAAACTTGAAAATTTATGTGATGTAGTGGTTATCCAGAGTGTAAATATCTAGAAAATATTGTCGATGAAGAAAAAGAAAAAGTACTAGACGAACTCAGAGCAAAATATGAATGACAACCTTGCGAAGCCGGATGAACAGTTGTTGTAAAAACTTGAAGATATGGACCATTTCTTGCAAGTTCGCTTTACCCAGAAGTAAAACGGATCGGAAAAATCCCAAATCCTCGCGACGAAGAACTCAACGAAAAATACAAAGACGAAAAATGTGAAAAGTGCTGAGCCCAAATGGTAATCAAAAAATCCAGAAGATGACCATTCCTCGCATGTAGCGCCTATCCTGAATGTAAGAATGCGAAGAGTGTGAAATAGTAAAATGAAGAGTAAAAAGTAAAAAAAGTGTAGGAATGAACAATTTCATCCCTAAGGCCTAACTAAAATTAAGAGGAGACTGGTCTCAAATTTTCGCCCAAAAAACAAAATTCCTCTCAGATGATTTTTTTCTGTAATTTTTTGGGTGTTGGCATAAGAATTATACAGTCTTTGTTAGTAAAGATATTTTGCTCTCAGTCAAAGGCAATTAGATCTCATTTTTTAACTTTGTCTCAGTGTTTAAAATTTTTTGCCGATTTGAATTTTCCATTTTTTATGATTATTGTTTTTGTGATTTTTATAGATTTTTTTGGAGTTTGGTTAAGTATGTATTGTTTCAGATCTCAGACTCAATTTATCATTTTTAGTTTCTTGAGCACACGCAGGATATTGTCGACTCAGGTTTTGAATCATTCTTTGTCAAATTGGCAGCCTGTTTCTATGCCGATTCATATTCATCAATTTCTTTCTGTGATATCTATGACCGGTTTTCAAACTTGTTTTTTGGTTAGATCAATTAGTTCAACATTGGTGTTGAGTGTGGCGTGAAATAATTTATAACTTTTTTGGGTAAATATTGTTATAGATTCTGATGGTGTATAAGTTGAATGTATATCTAGGAAAATATCCAAAGATGCAAGTAGAGGATATATTTCTCTAATTCTTTTTATTTCTTGTGAATTGGATTTTTTAATATTTTTCTCACTACAAGAACGATTGAGATTTTCTTCGATAAATCTAGAATTCATTACATCTTGAGTTTTTAGATAATGTTCGTATGCAGGAATATTTATAAGAATAAAAAACAATTTTCATCTTGTAAGAATTTTATCGATTCATACAGTTCTTTCTAAGAATTCCATTATTTCTAATCAGACAGTTTCTCATCAGTGAGTACAGGCACCAATTCCAAGTGTTGGTCATTTTTTCAAAGAATCAAAAAGTTTTATTCATTGAATTCCTTCATAAGTATTTTTAGATAAAGTTTTCATAATTTTAGTTGTTTAAATAATTAAGATTATATTCAAGTATTTGATCTATTATAAGATTTTTGTATCTTTGAGTTTTTGGAGTTAATCTCAAAAGACATTTGGCACGATTGGCGAATTCAAAAGCACCTCAGTCCATATTTGGGCTAAGATGAGTCAATCATTCATCGTAATAATTTTTTGGAAAGAGAATCTCTTCAAATCACAAACTCATTGCAATATGAGCAAAAGTTGGATTTACAGTCGCACTAATTATTGCATCATATTGAGCTCAAAAAGATTTTATACTTTCCTCAACCATTTTTGTTCCAAGACCATGAAAACGTTTTTGTAAATCTACTACAATAGAACCACATTCTCAGATTTTAATTTTATTATTTCAACAATCAACGACAGAATCAAGAGGATTTATTGTGGTTGGATAAACACTTACATTACCTACCAAAGAGCCATTTATTGCAACAATACTACTTCTGTGCTTTTTCCTTATTATTTCATCGGGATGTAGCACCAAAGTTGGTTCTTGTTCTATAGATTTTAATATAAGATTTTTCATTTGTTGTAAATAAGAAAATTCTCAAATTCTGTACTGAGCTTTTCAAATTGTGAGTTCTTTGTTAATCGTTTGCATAATAAAATTAAATTTAAAAAAATAAAAAAGTCGCCAAAGTTGATTGACGATTAAATTGAAAAAACATATCAAAATACCTTAGAATCGCCAACCAAAAACAGCAATCCACCAAGTTTGTGTTTGATTCTTAGAAAATGTTTTTAAGCTAAAATTCAACATAATTAAATATTTTTAAAATGATTAAGTTTGAGTTCTTTGCTTCATCTTGTCACTGTTGCAATACCAACTTTGAGATCTTCTGCAATCTTGTGATGAGCAATTCATTGTTTAATTTGACGAACAATTTCGAGTCTTATAGGAATTTGTTCAAGTTCTTTTGGCGTAAGGATGGTTTCGAGAAAATCTTTTAATTCTTCTTTTGTCTTGAATTTTTGGATTTGTTCAGCGAACTGATCGAGATATTTGTCAGCCATAATTAATATTTATATACTAGTGTGCTAGTATGATATGAATTTAAAAAATAAAGTCAAATTTATTTTTAGTGATTTTTATTTTAGGTAGTTTTTTCAAGTTGTTATTGAATATTAGGGAATGATGACTATACTTTGTTTTGTTTTAAATTTTTTTAGCATAATTATGCAACCTATAATTTTTCTTACTGGAAATCAGAACAAACTAAAAGAAGCAAAGAATATTTTATGAATTGAAATTGAGAGTGTAGATATTGATTTACCAGAAATTCAGACAATTTCAGTAAAAGAAGTCATCGAATACAAAGCCAAAGAGTGATATAAGATTTTACAAAAACCTTTGATTATAGAAGATACTTGACTCGAAATTGAAGCCTGGAATTGACTTCCGGGAGCCCTAATCAAATGGTTTCTTAAGACTGTTTGAAATGAATGAATCATTGAAATGGCTAAGAATTTTCCAAATAAAAAAGCAAAGGCAGTATGTTATATTGGCTATTTTGATGGCTCGAGATTAGAAATTTTTTCTTGAGAAATAACTTGAAAAATTGCAGATTCTCCAAGATGAGAAAATTGATTCGGTTGGGATAAGATATTTATTCTAGATTGATATGAAAAGACTTTTGCTGAAATGAAAGAAGAAGAAAAAAATGTTATTTCTATGAGGAAAATAGCTTTTCAAAAATTTGCTAATTTTTTAAAAAATAATCAATAAAATATGAGAATAAAGTCACGTGGAGTAATTTTGGATGATGATAAAATATTTTTGGTTGAGATCGCTCAACTTGGTTTTTATTGTTTACCAGGCTGAAAAATGGAAGAATGAGAAACAACAAAACAATGTATTGAAAGAGAAATTTTTGAAGAATTATGAGTCAAACCGCAGGTTTGACAACTCATTTATATACAGGAATTTTTTGATGAAGATGGTAAAATTGTTATAGATTTTTGGTATTTGATTACCAATTCGGAAGATTTTAAAAATATAGATTTATTAAAAGTAAGCCATTGATTTGAAATAGGGAAGTATTGATTTTATGATTTAAATGAAGTTAATTTTATCTATAAACCAATTGAACTTAAAGACGTTTTAGAGAAAATAAAAAAATGAGAATTTTCACATTTTAATTGGAATTGTTAATTATTTTTTCTTTTCTTCAAAATTTGTAGACTATATAGAATTCTATAATTCTATTTTTCTAGATATTGGTAATAATAATCAAAAGATTGTATAATTTTTTAAAGTAATTAGTCCATTATGTTTTTGAATTTCAGTATTTATTTTTTCAATTTCTTTGGTAATATTTTTTTCATAAAAAATTATAAAATCTCTGAGATAAATAAAATTACCATCAGTAGCAAGATCTGGTTGCCTTATTGATAAATTCATAAGAAATAAAAATTCTTTATGAATTCTCGCATTTATTTCAAGTAAATCATAAAAAGCTTCAAATTTTAATCTCAGAGATTCTGAATGAAGATGAATAATCTCGTGATAAGCTTTTTCATTTTCAACTTCTTTCCTAATTAATTCAACTAAAGCAGGAATTTTATTAATTTTTGCATAAAATAACTCAAGGATTTTTATTTCAATTTTGTTAATTTTAGAATTTTTATTCAATATTAATACAAATAGTAATGCACACATTATCAGCAGTGCACTCAATAAAAAGTAAAATATAACCATGTTTTATGATTTAATTTTAAAAAACTCAATAAATAATATGTAAATTCTAGTTTTTTACAAGTTTTATGTATTTTAATGTGTTTGGGGGTATATAAAAATATCTATTGAATATTGTTAAAAATCTATATAATCCTTTATAATTATTTTGTTTTTATAAACATGGATTATTTATTACAACAAGCACATTTATTGGGATATTATGCATATCTCATTGTATTTCTAGCTCTTTTTATTGAATGAGATATTGCCTTGATTTTTATATGATATTTATGTAGTAGATGATGATTAGATTTATTTCCTGCATTTTTGGCATGTTTTTTATGAACAGTTGTATGAGATTTGTTTTGGTTTTGTATGTGAAAAAAATTTATGCATTTGGATTTTTGGATTTTTAAAAAATTTAAAGATATAACTGGATCTTTTGAATCACACATAATAAAACATCCAATAAAAATTCTATGTACTACAAAATTTATTTATT